>DRLM01000144.1 GCA_011375345.1 Gammaproteobacteria bacterium | reverse complement strand
CGCGCGGGCTTCTTTGGCGTTGTCATTGCGCAATGCTGCCAATGCATCCAGATAACGTTCGTCTACATCGCCGGTAACGTATTCGCCGGTAAACACAGATGCTTCGAATTGTTCCAGCTTGCGGTTGCCGCGGCGCACGGCTTCATAGAGGGCAGACAGGTCTTGATAGATGAGCTTGTCGGCGCCGATGATGGCGGCAACCTCTTCGTCGCTGCGGTTGTGGGCCACCAGTTCGCGGGCAGCGGGCATGTCGATGCCGTAGACGTTGGGATAACGCACGGCCGGTGAGGCGGATGCAAAGTAGACTTTGCGCGCGCCCGCTTCGCGGGCCATTTGCACGATCTGCTGCGAGGTGGTGCCACGCACAATGGAGTCATCCACCAGCAGCACGTTTTTGTTTTTGAATTCCAGGTCGATGGCATTGAGCTTCTGACGCACGGACTTTTTGCGTTGGGTCTGCCCCGGCATGATAAAGGTGCGGCCGATGTAACGGTTTTTGATAAAACCTTCGCGGTACTTGACGCCGAGATTGTAAGCCATCTGCAAGGCAGCGGTGCGGCTGGTGTCAGGAACGGGGATGACAACGTCGATATCGTGATCGGCCCACTCGGACAGGATTTTGGCGGCAAGCTTTTCGCCCAGACGCAAACGCGCTTTGTACACCGACACGTTGTCGATAATGGAATCCGGCCGCGCCAGGTACACGAATTCAAAAATACACGGGGTATGCTCAGGCTGGTCAGCACATTGGCGGGTGTGCAAGCCGCCTTCCAGATCGATAAACACCGCCTCGCCCGGCGCGATATCGCGGTTCAATTCAAAACCCATGGCGTCCAGGGCCACGCTTTCAGAAGCGATCATGTATTCCACGCCCAGCTCGGTGTTGCGATGACCGAAGACCACGGGACGAATGCCGCGGGGATCACGAAAACCGACGATGCCATAGCCGGTGATCATGGCCACCACGGCGTAAGCGCCGCGGCACCGGCGGTGCACGGCGGTGATGGCGGTGAAGATATCGTCTTCGGTGATACGCAGTTTGCCCAGCTTTTGCAGTTCGTGGGCGAAGACGTTGAGGATGATTTCGGAGTCGGAATCCGTGTTGATGTGACGCAAGCCCTCGCGGAACAAGTCTTGTTTCAATTCTTCCGCATTGGTGAGATTGCCGTTGTGGGCCAGCGCGATGCCAAAAGGGGAGTTAACGTAAAAGGGTTGCGCCTCGGCGGAGGTCTGACAGCCGGCAGTGGGGTAACGCACATGACCGATGCCCACGTTGCCGCGCAGGGTGAGCATGTGGCCGGTCTTGAAGACATCGCGCACCAGCCCGTTATCCTTGCGCAAATAGAGCCGGCCGTCGTCACAGGTCATGATTCCGGCGGCATCCTGGCCGCGATGTTGCAGGACCGTCAGGCCGTCGTAGAGCGACTGATTGACGGGCTGCCTGCCCACTATGCCGATAATGCCACACATCGTCGTCCTTTCCGCCTCACGCTCATTGCTGCGCCGCGCCACCCAGCGCGGATTGCAAAGGTTCGAGAATCTGGCCCAGGTAGTTGTTCAACAAGGGCTCCACGAAAGAGATGATCAGGGAGTCCTGCCACCATTGCGCTTCCCGGAAAGGGGTGTAACTGCCCACCAGCACCAGCACCGCGACGATCACCCCGCCCCGCACCAGGCCAAACACCACGCCCAGCGACCGGTCCATGCTGCGCAACACCGGCAGTTTCATGACCTGCGACAGCAGCGCACTCAGCAGCCCGCCTACCATCATCGTCACAATGAACAAAATCAAAAAGGCGGCAATCTGCCGCAACGAGGGATTGGTGACCGCGTTCAGAAACACTTCGCTGACCAAAGGGCTGTAGCGCACGCCCACCCAGAAGGCCAGCACCCACACCGCCAGCGACAGCGCTTCGCGGACAAAGCCGCGGATCACGCTGATCACGGCCGACAGCAAAACCAGGCCCAGCAGGGTGTAATCTATCCACAGCACGGAGAACACCCGGGAAGGCAATATGGATATTTGAACACGGCTTAGAACGTCTGCCCGCCAAACTGGCGCCGGTTAAGAAAAACTGGCATTTTACCAAAGTTATGCGCCGTGCGCGGTCCCCTGGCCGCCAGCACAATCTTTCACGGGTAACGCAGCACAATGGCCTCGCTGCCCAGCTTCTCCGATACCGCTCCGCGCACCGCTTCCGCTTTGGCCCGGTCCAGCTCAGGACCGATCCGCACCCGAAAGACATTGCCGCGATTGCGCTTCACGGGTTCAACGAAGGCGCGATAACCCTGGGCCATGAGCCGGTCCCGCAGCTCCATGGCTTTGCGCTCGCTGGCAAAGCTTCCCACCTGCACCACCCAGGCACTGGCGGGCGCCGCCGGGCGCGAGGAGGCCGCAACGGGGGAGCTGGCCGGCGCCGCCGCGGGTGTCGGGGATGCGGAGGCGGGACCGGCGGCTTCCAGCTCTTGTTCTGCCTGCTGACGCCACTCATCCAAGGGCAAAACCCGGGTCACAAAGCCCTGCTCGGGCTTGTGGGGAATGCCGGCGCCGGGCGCCACCGACAGGGCTTCTTCGTGCAGATCGATCAAAACGGGCACCACCAGTGCGGCAATGGCGGCCAGCACGGCCATCCCCACCAGCCGATGTTTGACTTTGCCCGGCTCCATCCCCTAACCTCCCACCGCAGCCCCCGGCCGGCCGGCCAGCCAGACCCGGCCGGCTCGCAGGGCGGCGCTCACGGTATAAAAAGAACCCACCACAATGATTCTGTCCTGCTCCCCGGCCTGGGCAGCCACGGCCTCCAGCGCCGCCGCCACGTTTTCGCAGACGCTCACCGGCGCAGCCAGGGTCCCCATGCGGCCTGCCAGTTCAGCGCCGCTGAGGCCCCGCGGCACCGCCAGACCGGCGGCATGCCAACCATCCACCTCGTCCGCCAGGGCGGCCACCACCCCGGCCGCATCCTTGTCGGCGAGCATGCCCAGCACCGCATGGCGCCGGCCGGCGCAGGGCAGCTCCCGCAAACGTGCCGCCAGGGCACGGGCCGCCTGGGGGTTGTGGGCCACATCGCACCAGCGCAAACCGGCCCCGTCCAGACACTGGGCCCGTCCCCGAAGGCGGGCTGCGGCGAGCCCTTCGCGCACTGCGGTTACACCCACGGGGCAGCGCTCCGCCAGCAAGGTCAGCGCCATCAGCACCGCCGCCGCGTTGCCGCGCTGGACAGCGCCACCGCCCAGAGGTTCAGGCAGACCCTGCCAGCCGTGTCCCCCGGGTCCCCACCAGCCCCACCCGGCCGGCCCCACGTCACTGCCAAAATCCCGCCCCAGGCTATAGGGCTGCGCCCCCACGGCAGCGGCATGGGCCAGCACACTGGCCGGGGGGGCGGTCTCGCCCAGCACCACCGGCCGCCAGGGACGCATGATGCCCGCTTTTTCCCGGCCGATGGCTTCCCGGTCCGGGCCCAGCCAGGCGCTGTGGTCCACGTCCACGGTGCTGATCAGGGCCAGGTCGGCATCCCAGGCGTTAGTGGCATCCAGACGGCCGCCCAGGCCCACTTCCAAAATCGCCACATCCAGGCCCGCGCGAAAAAAAATGTCCATGGCCGCCAGAGTGCCGAACTCAAAGTAGGTGAGGGAAATCGCGCCACGGGCCCGGTCGATGCGTTCGAAGGCGGCGCAAAGCTCATCGTCACTCACCGCGGCGCCCGCCACCCGCACCCGCTCGTTGTAACGCAGCAAATGGGGCGAGGTGTAAGCCCCCACGCGGTAGCCGGCGGCGACCAGCACCGCTTCCAACAAAGCCACGCAGGAGCCCTTGCCGTTGGTGCCCGCCACGGTGATGAGGAGAAAAGGCGGCCGTTGCAGGCCCAAACGCTGCTGCACCACCCGTACCCGTTCCAGCCCCAGGTCGATGGCCCGCGGATGCAGACGCTCCTGCCAACTCAACCAGGCCTGAAGGGTGCGAAAACGCATGTGGGCTCGTCCGACGTTCGTCCCCCCGGGCCCGTGGCCGCAGGACCCGGCTCTTTCACACCGCCGGCCGGCGCAGCAGCATGGCCAGCACGCTGGCGATCCGGTCGCGCATGTCCCGGCGGTCCACGATCATGTCCAAAGCGCCATGCTCCAGAAGAAACTCGCTGCGCTGAAAGCCGTCGGGCAGGGTCTCCCGCACGGTCTGTTCGATCACCCGGGGACCGGCGAATCCGATCAAGGCCCCGGGTTCGCCGATGTTGATGTCCCCCAGCATGGCCAGGCTGGCGGACACTCCCCCCATGGTGGGGTCTGTCATGACCGAAATATAGGGCAGTCCCTGCTCCCTGAGGGCCGCGAGGGCGGCGCTGGTCTTGGCCATCTGCATCAGGGAAAACAAGGCCTCCTGCATGCGGGCGCCGCCGCTGGCGGAAAAACACACCAGGGGGATGCGCTCTTCGCCGGCGCGCTGCACCGCCCGCACGAAGCGTTCACCCACCACCGCCCCCATGGAACCGCCCATGAAACCGAACTCAAAGGCACACGCCACCACCGGCAGGCCCTTGACCTGGCCACGAATGACCACCAGCGCATCTTTTTCGCCGGTTTTCTTCTGGGCCTGGACCAGGCGGTCTTTGTATTTCTTGCTGTCTTTGAATTTGAGCACGTCCGCCGGCTCCAGCTCCTCCCCCAACGCCACCCGCGGCTCAGGATCAAGGAACAGATCCAGCCGCCGCCGCGCCCCGATACGCATGTGGTGACCGCACTTGGGACACACGTCCTGGCTGCGCTCCAGCTCGGCCCGGTAGAGCACCGCGTTGCACGCGTCACACTTGGCCCACAGGCCCTCGGGAATGGATTTTTTGGTGGTGCCCTCGGTGCGGATGCGGGAAGGCAGGAGTTTTTCGAACCAACTCATGGTGTGTGAAAGTCCGTCTGATCAATAAAACTGGGCCGACGGCTCAGGCAGTCCGTACGGCCTTGTCCATCGCCCGGCGCATTTCGCCCACCAGGGCCGCCGCCGCGCCGTTAATGTCTTCACCCCGCCCGGCCGCCGCGGCGATGCCCTTGACCAGGGCGCTGCCCACCACGACCGCATCCGCCACTTGGGCCACGGCTGCCGCCGAGGCACCGTCGTGGATGCCAAAGCCCACACCGATGGGCAGGTCGCTCAGGGGGCGGATGGTGTTCAGTTTTTCCGTCACGCTGGCCACGTCCAGATGGCTGGCGCCGGTGATGCCCTTCAAGGAAACGTAGTACACGAAACCACGGCTGGCGGCGGCGATGCGGGCAATGCGCTCGGCGGTGCTGGTGGGCGAGAGCAGAAACACCGTATCCAGGCCGTGGGCCCGGGCGGCCTGGATGTACTCCCCCCCCTCTTCCGGTGGCATGTCCACAATCAGCGCGCCGTCCACCCCGGCGGCGGCAGCCTGAGCGGCGAAAGCCTCGCAGCCCATGACTTCCACGGGATTGAGATAACCCATCAGCACCACGGGCGTGTCGCGGTCTTGAACGCGGAAACGCGCCACCATGGCCAGCACCTGTTTGAGGCTGACGTGGTGGGCCAGGGCCCGCTCACAGGCTTTTTGGATCACCGGCCCCTCGGCCATGGGATCGGAAAAGGGCACGCCCAGTTCAATGATGTCGGCGCCGGCCGCCACCAGAGTGTGCATCAGGGGCACGGTGGCATCGGGATCGGGGTCACCGGCGGTGATGAAGGGAATCAGTGCCTTGCGGCCGGTGCCGCGCAGACGGGCAAAAACGTCGGCAATGCGGCTCATACCTCGATGCCCTCCAGCGCCGCCACGGTGTGAATGTCCTTGTCGCCCCGCCCGGACAGATTGACGATAATGATCTTGTTCTCGTCCAGGGTGGGCGCCAGCTTGGCGGCATAGGCCAGGGCGTGGCTGGATTCCAGCGCGGGCATAATGCCCTCCAGGCGGGTCAAATCGTGAAAAGCCTGCAGGGCCTCATTATCGGTGGCGGCCACATAAGTGGCACGGCCCTGGTCCTTGAGCCAGGCGTGCTCAGGACCCACGCCGGGATAATCGAGACCGGCGGAGATGGAATGGGTTTCGATAATCTGACCGCCTTCATCTTCCATCAAATAGGTGCGGTTGCCGTGCAACACCCCCGGGCGGCCGGCGCACAGCGGGGCGGCGTGACGGCCGCTGGCCAGGCCCGCGCCGCCCCCTTCCACACCAAACATGGTCACGCCCTCGTCGGCCAAAAACGGATGAAACAGGCCAATGGCGTTGGACCCCCCGCCCACGCAGGCCACCAGAGCATCGGGCAAACGGCCTTCCGCGTCCAGAATCTGTTGCCGGGCTTCGCGGCCGATGACAGCCTGGAAATCGCGCACCATGGCGGGATAAGGGTGGGGACCGGCCACGGTGCCAATGATATAGAAGGTGTTGTCGACGTTGGTGACCCAATCGCGCATGGCTTCATTCAGAGCGTCTTTGAGGGTCTTGGAACCGGAGGTGACGGGCACCACCTCGGCCCCCAGCAAACGCATGCGGAACACATTGAGCTTTTGCCGCTGCACGTCTTCCGCCCCCATGTACACCACGCATTCCAAGCCCAGGCGCGCCGCCACGGTGGCAGAGGCCACGCCGTGCTGGCCGGCACCCGTCTCGGCAATGATGCGGGTTTTGCCCATGCGTTGGGCCAGCAGGGCCTGGCCCACGGTGTTGTTTACCTTGTGGGCACCGGTGTGGTTGAGGTCTTCGCGCTTGAGATAGACTTTGGCCCCGCCCAGATGGGCGCTCCAGCGGGCGGCGAAATAAAGGGGCGAGGGCCGGCCAACGTAGTGGGCCAGGTCGCGGTCCAGCTCGGCCTGAAATGCGGCGTCGTCCCGATAGCGCTCGTAGGCGCGGGCAAGTTCCTCCAGCGGCGCCATCAGGGTCTCGGCCACAAACCGCCCCCCATAAGGCCCGAAATGGCCGTATTCATCCGGCAAGCTTTCAGTTGCTGTCTGCACCTTGTACCTCTCTCACAAAGGCGGCGATTTTCCCGGCGCTCTTGACCCCCTTGGCCGCTTCCACGCCCCCGCTCACGTCCACCCCATAGGGCCGCACCCGGCGGATGGCCACCGCCACATTGCCAGCGTCGAGTCCCCCGGCCAGGATAATGGGCAGGGGACAGGCGGTGGGCACCCGCGCCCAATCGAAAGTCTGGCCGGTCCCGCCGGCCATGCCTGGACGGTAGCTGTCCAGCAACAGCCCCCGGGCGGTCCCATAGCGCGCCGCCGCCGCGGCCACATCGAGATGCGCGCGCATGCGCAGGGCTTTGATATAGGGCCGGCCGAAACCACTGCAAAAGGTCGCGGGCTCATCGCCATGGAATTGCAACAAGTCCAGCGGCACCCGGCTCAACACCTGTTCCACCCAGCCCGGTTCAGGATCAACGAACAAGCCCACCGTGGTAACAAAAGGGGGTAAGACCGCTGCGATGCGCCCGGCCTGGGCCGGGCTGACGTTTCTCGGGCTGGGCTCATAAAACACCAAGCCAATGGCATCAACGCCCGCCCCCGCCGCGCAGCACGCATCTTCAGGGCGGGTGATGCCGCAGATTTTCACGCGGGTTCGAGCCATGCCGCAGCGGGCCTGTGCAAAACGTGCAGGTTACCAAACCACGGCGCTGTCCGAAACCACCGGCAGGCCAAAGCGGGCCGGGTAGCTCACGGCCATCAAATACAGGCCATGGGGCGGCGCCGTGACCCCGCCCAAGGCCCGCTCCCGGGCGGTGAGCACTTCAGCGGCCCAATCTGGCGGGCGCTTGCCTGCGCCGATTTCCATCAGCACGCCGGCAATATTGCGCACCATGTGATGCAAAAAGGCATTGGCTTCGACATCAATGAAGACCAAATCCCCTCGGCGGCTGACCTCCAGGCGATAGACGGTGCGCACCGGGCTTTTGGCCTGACAGGCCCGGGCGCGGTAGGCGGAAAAATCGTGCTCTCCCAGCAAATGCCCGGCAGCCTCCTGCATGGCCGCCACGTCCAGTTCGCGAAAAGCCCAGGCCACCCGCCAGGCCAGAAAAGTGGGCCGCACTGGGCGATTGAGGATCACATACCGATAGCACCGCCGCAGGGCGGAAAAGCGGGCGTGGAAATCACCCGCCACCTCCCGGGCCCACAGCACGCTCACCCCCTTGGGCAATTGGCTGTTGGCACCAAAGGCCCAGGAACGCATGGGGCGCCGGGCGCGGGTGTCGAAATGCACAATCTGCCCGGCGGCATGCACCCCGGCATCGGTGCGCCCGGCGCAAACCACCTTGATGGGTTCGTCCGCCACCCTGGACAGCGCCCGCTCCACCGCGGCTTGCACGCTCCGGGCGTGATCCTGAATCTGCCAACCGGAAAAACCGCTGCCGTCGTACTCGATGGCCGCGGCGAGCCGGCTGGAGAAAAAACAAGGTCGTGAACTCATCGGAACTGAACTTCATGTTTCATCAGAAATTCACCCTTAAGAAAGAGATTTACTTTGTCTCCAAGAGGCCGATAATCTATGATTAGGGAAGGCGCAGGAGCGCCGGCAACACAATTACTATAATGGGTTACATAATTTTCATTGAAAGGACTTTAGGTTGATCCTATAATTACATGAAAACAGAGGATCGATTCCGGGTGAGAAGGAGTTTGCCGATGAACTCGGATGTAAGATGCCTCAACACACAAACAGTTATGAGCCAATATTACGCCAATCTGTGGGTTTGATATTGGTGTTACTCGGCGGGATAGCGCGGGCTGAGTTTCCACTGGATTTCAACGGCCATCCCGACGGCGCGCCGGCGATCAACAACAGCTGGGCCAGCAGCACCTGTAACCGCGACGGTTTCGGACCCTGCTCATCGGGTTTCGCGGGCTACAACGACAATGATCCCACCCCTTTTCTGTATGAAACCGTCAACATCGATGGGACGGATTATGTTCACGTCGTCATCGGTGACCCCAGTCAGGGTTTCGCCCAGGATACCTATGTCGAGGGCGCGGTAAGCTCCATCACCCCTGCGGCGGCGAACGCCGCGCACGGTTTCAACAGCGGCATCGACCCGCTGAACGGGGGCGGCAACGGCAGCGGCAACCCGGAAAAAGTGGTGATGCGCCAGCTGGTGAGCGACGGCGAAGTCACCATTGAGTTCCTCAAAGACGCGTTGTCCTCCAAGCCGAAGATCTCGCAAACCGTAACAACGCCTGAAGTCACCGCAGTCTTCGAAACCGACATGCGCAGCATCGACTACAAGGACATCTCCACCGCCGCCCCCATCATCAACACCGTCTCCCTGACCGGCCCCAATGCGCCGGAGGACATGGTTGATTTCAATGTGGGCACCGGCTCGCAAAACGGCCACATCACCGCCGGCCGTTACACCTACACACCCGGCCCGGGCACCTTGGGCAGCGAGGGGAGCTACACTTACTGGGAAGGAGATGTCAACGTGGAAGGCGTCGACTGGAGCGCCTTCCGGGATCCGGCCCAAAACCCTTAAGACCGCAGACCGCATTCTTACCAGGGGGCGAATGATCACGCGGCGCTTTGGGCTCGCAGGGGGTGTTGGCATACACGCGTCGCACTACTGACTAAGGATCCCCTGGGAAGCAAAAGAACAAGTGAGGGCCCGTCCGTCCGGTAAAAAAGGGGGGGTTGGCGGCCATCATCGAAACGGAATCCGCGACACCCAAGCGGCACCGCACGTTTCAAAACTCCAGCGCCCAGGCCGGACCGACGGCGCCAGAACCCGCCCTATGCCGAATCCCCCGCGCTTGTGGATGCGCCGCTTCCCCTTCCCTCGGCGTGCGCGCGCATTTCCAGTACGCTCTTTACGAAAGGGACTGTCAGCCGGCGCTGGGCGGCCAGAGAGGCTCGATCCAGCATCTCCAGGATAGCAAACAAATCCCCCATATTTCTGGGACAGTGACGCAACAGATACCGCGCGACATCCTGGGAAAGCGTCAGGCCCCTCGCCTCGGCATGTCCCCGCAAGGCAGCGGCTTTTTCTTCGTCATCCAGGGTTTTCAAGTGCAGCACTGGCCCCCCCGCCAGGCGTGAGCACAAATCGGGCAGATTCACGCCCACACCGGCTGGCGCCGCATTGGCCGTCATAAAAATCGGCGTGCCGCTGTCCAGCGCGCGGTTGAACAGGTGAAACCACGCCCTTTCCCACTCGTGCCTCCCGGCCGCCGCCTGGACATCGTCCACCAAAATCGCCGCGGCAGCTTCCAGGCCATCCAGCACCGCGGGCGTCCAATCGCCCGCTTCCCCCAAGCAAAGGTATGCAGGAGACCGCCCGCCCCGGGAGTATTCGTGGGCCAGGGCATGTAACAGATGGGTCTTCCCGCTGCCCGGCCCCCCCCAAAGATACACGCTGCGTTCACCGCCACGGCGCACCGCATCACGCAACAGGGCCACGATATGGGCATTGGGGCCTGCGAAGTAGTTGTCGAAACTGGCGCGTTCCTGCAAGCACAGGCTTAGGGGCAACTGACTCACGGACCCGCCACCGTATCAGGGCGTTTCGTCCCGGTCGCCGCCGTACAAACCACTGCGGACGTAGCGCTCATGGGCGTGACGAAGCATCACCATCACCACGGCGGCAACGGGGAGCGCCAACAAAACGCCGACAAAGCCAAACAACTGCCCGCCGGCCATCACGGCAAAAATCACGCCCACGGGGTGCAGGCCGATACGGTCGCCCAGCAGCAGGGGTGTCAAGAGCATGCTTTCCAGCGCTTGCCCCACAGCGAACACCAGCAACACGTAAATCACGTGAATCACGTCCTGAAACTGGGCCGCGGCCGCGATGCCCGCCACCAGCACACCGAGAATGAATCCCAGATAGGGCACGAAGCTGACCATGCCGGCGCCGAAACCGATAAGAAACGCCAGCTCCAGGCCCACCCACCACAAACCCAGGGCATAGGTGGTTCCGAGAACCAGCATCACCGCCAGCTGCCCCCGCATGAACCCACCCAGGACCTCGTCACATTCCCTGGCAATCTGCACGACGGCAGGCTCGAAGCGCCGGGGGATCAACTCCCGGATCCGCGCGACAATGAGATCCCAGTCCCTGAGCAGGTAGAAGGTGACAAGGGGTATCAGTACCAGATTGGCCACCCAGGCGAGCAGTGCCAACCAGGAACGGGTGATCGAACCCAACAATCCTGCCGCCAAGCCGCCCACCTGCTGCCAATGTTGGGTCAGCGCTTGTTTGAGGCCGGCCACGTCCAAGTCGGTACGGGCCAACCCCAAAACCGAATGCAACCACGGCATGGCTGTCGCTTGAATCCAATCCAGATACCCTGGCAACCTGGCCACCAGCGCCGCCACTTGCTGTTGCAGCAAAGGAAGCACCAGTACCACCCCAGCCACAAACACCAGCACCATGACCAGGAAGACTGCTGTCACCGCAAGGGCACGGGGCAGGTGCCGGGCTTCCAGGCTGTCTACCAACGGGTCACCGATGTAAGCCAGGGCCGCCCCGATCAGGAAGGGAGTCAGAATGGGCGCCAGCAAATACAGCAGCAGCCCGGTGCCTGCAACACTGAGCAGCGCGAAAAATCTTTGCGTGTCCGTCACTGGCCGGCCGGTGCTGAATTTTTCAAGGATGTTCTATTCGTGATGACTGCGCGCCCGCGCCTGCCACGCTCTGCGGCCCCAGGTCCACACATAATCCCCCCCGCTCCACAGGGTTGTAACGAACACCACTGACATTATTGCGTTGATGAACCATTCAGGCAACGCGGCACCAGCCAGACTCACCACCACCGCCAGCACCAGTACGATTTGCGCAAAGGTGTTGACCTTGCTCACCAGGGACGGCGCCATTTCGTAGCGACCAATCAAAAAATGAAAAGCCAGGGCGCCCCCCAACACCACAATATCGCGGGCCAAAACGGCCACCACCAGCCACAGGGGAATGAAACCCGTCCACCCTAGGGCCAGGTAAGTGGCAACGAGCAGCAGCTTGTCGCCAATGGGATCGAGCACGGATCCAAGACGGCTGCGCCAGTTGAAACGTTTGGCCAGATAGCCATCCAGCCCATCGGAAACGCCTGCCACGAAAAACAAGATCAACGCTGCCAGATAACGCTCATGAAGCAACAACAATGCAACGGGCACCGCCAGGGCGATGCGCATGAGGCTCAGAAGATTGGGCAGGTGTCGTCCGATTCCGCTCACGGTGCTAACTGATAGTTCAAGGCTCCTGCGAGTTGGGTACCGGCCCTGTTCCCTGGGGCGGACGTTCTGGGAATCAACGTGTGATCCAGTGCCAGCAGTTCCACCAATCCCTCGGCGCGACCGCGAACGGTCACCCGGTAGATCACATCCAGCCCCTGCACCTGGGCCGGCTGCACGTGACTGACCGAATCCAGGGAGGCAAGGTAGGCGCTGACTCTGGCGTAACGCTCCAGATCACCGATGCCGTTCACCGCCAGATATACCTGGCGTTCGCCACCGGCAAACAAAGGCGCATAGCGGGCCGCCAGACGATCGGCCGTGCCCTCCACCGCCCGCGCCACCACATCCGTGGGCAGCACGCCAACAGTGGTCCACGACGCCATGCTGCGGCCATCGGACAAGGTCCACTGTCCCTGCCAATGATCCAGGCCGGTTTGATACACCCGCCCGACCAGCACGCGCTGAACGCGGTAGCGGGACGAGGCCTCCAGCACTGTGTCAGTGAAACCGCCCCACAACTCGGCCACATCCACCTTGGCCTGATCTTCCAGATCCTGCAAAGGAATCACGATGGGTATGCCCCGCGTGGTGCCGGCGCTGCGGGCAGCGGCCTGAATGTCAAAACGGGCGTCGCCGCCAACCACCGAGCGCACCCCCCCTTCCTCCACCACAATCCATAGGGCGGTGGCCGGACGGTTCCGCCCCCATACCGGCAAACCCGCATCCACCAGCTGCCGCTCCAAGGCAGAGCGGTCGAACCGCACCCACAGAATCTGTCGCGATCCCGACGAGGAAAACAAGCCGCCCTGCTTGTTATCGCGGTATTGGTATTGCTGCACCCACCGGCTGGCGTTTTCCAGCACAGGTGCCAGGGCGGGGTTTTCCGGCGCGGAAACATCGCCTGTCACCTTGACCACCACCTGCGCCAGCGCGGCCTTGATGGCCTTTTTACGCTCAGCGGTGCCCTGTCCGGACACCGGCACTGTTCCCTCGAACAGATCCGTCACCACCGCTGCCGTGGCGCCCACTGCGACCAGCGCCAGACTCAACAGCCCGGCGATACACAACAGGTGTTTGGGCATCCCCCCTCCACCCTTCATCCCAAAACCTCGGGCTTGGTGCGATAACTTGATGATAATAATACTACTTTCTGCATGGCTCGGACGGGGACAAGATGACGGCAAGCCGTTACAATAAACATAGTTTACCATTTCCCACACGTTTTGGACTGACTTGTCATGACCCATACCCCCCCCCGCAACGGCGGCCTCAGCTACCGGGACGCCGGCGTGGACATTGATGCCGGTGAGGCACTGGTTGAGCGCATCAAACCGGTGGCTGCCCGCACTCACCGCCCCGGCGTACTGGCCGGCCTGGGCGGCTTCGGCGCCCTGTTCGAACTGCCCCTGGAACGCTACCGCCATCCGGTGCTGGTCTCTGGCACCGACGGCGTAGGCACCAAGCTCAAACTGGCCTTGGCGTTGGGCCGACACGACACCCTGGGCATAGACCTGGTGGCCATGTGCGTCAATGACATCATCGTGCAAGGCGCCGAGCCGCTGTTTTTCCTGGACTACTACGCCACCGGCAGGCTGGATGTGGACACCGCCGCCCAGGTCGTCGCCGGTATCGCTGCCGGCTGCGAGCTGGCCGGCTGCGCCCTGATCGGCGGTGAGACGGCGGAGATGCCGGGCCTGTACCGCAACGGCGAGTATGATCTGGCCGGTTTTTGCGTGGGCATTGCCGAAAAATCCCGACTCATCGACGGCAGCCGGGTGCGCCCCGGCGACGCCCTCATCGGCTTGGCTTCCTCCGGCCCCCATGCCAACGGCTACGCCCTGATCCGCAAGATCATCGAACACGCCGGCGCCGACCTGGCGCAGCCTTTCGGCACCACCACCCTGGGGGAGGCCTTGCTCAGTCCCACACGCATCTACGTCAAACCCCTGCTGAAACTGTTGGAGACCGTGCCGGTGCACGCCCTGGCCCATATCACCGGGGGCGGCCTGCTGGAAAACCTGCCCCGGGTCATGCCCGCCCACACCCGGGCCGTTTGTGACGGCCGCAGCTGGCGGCGCCCACCCGTTTTCGACTGGCTGCAACAGCAAGGGAACATCGCGGATCTGGAAATGTTCCGCACCTTCAACTGCGGTGTCGGCATGGTCATGGTGGTCCCCGAGGAGCAGGCTGCCGCCGCCGTGGCCGTGCTGACAACCCAGGGCGAGACGGCCTGGCGGCTGGGACATATCGCGGCAAGCGACAGGGAAACACCCGCGGTTGAGATCCTGCCCGCATGAGCCCCACGAAAGCCGTCCCCCTGCCCATAGTGGTGCTGATCTCCGGTAACGGCACCAACCTGCAGGCCCTCATCGATGCCCGCCAGCGGGGCGAGCTGCCGGTGGACATCAAAACGGTCATCAGCAACCGGCCCGGGGCCCCGGGCCTGGAGCGGGCCCGCCGGGCAGGCATCCCCACGGCTGTGATTGACCACAAACACTATCCCGACCGGGACAGCTTCGACCGCGCCCTGCAACAGGAAATCGACCGCCATCACCCCGCTTTGGTGGTGCTGGCCGGTTTCATGCGCATCCTCACCCCGGCCTTCGTGAACCATTACCGCGGCCGCATGCTCAACATTCACCCGTCCCTGCTGCCCGCCTTCCGTGGTTTGAACACCCACCAACGGGCCCTGGAGGCAGGAGTCAGCAAGCACGGCGCCAGTGTGCACTTTGTCACCAGCGAGCTGGACGGCGGTCCGGTCGTCGCCCAACGGAAAGTGCCCGTTCATCCCGACGACGATGCCGTCACCCTTTCAGCCCGTGTTCAGCAAGTGGAACATAAACTCTATCCCGAAGTCATCCGCTGGTTTGCCGAAGGCAGGCTGGAATTGCGCGGAACACAGGTATTCCTGAACGGTCAGCTCTTGCAATAATGTTTGCCACGCGACAACTCGAACCCATAACGCGCCATGGCCACCACATCATTGCCACCGCATTATTCCTGGCCTGTTCCCTGACCTTCGCCGCCAGCGCCGGCGGGACAATCCCCCAGGCGCCCCTGCCGAACTTCAGCGCCACCTACGAAGTCAGCCGCAACGGCATCAAGCTGGGCGAGTCCAGCCGCGTGCTCAGGCGTGGCGCCAATGGCCAATTCATCTACGAATCGCAAACCCACGCTACGGGCTTTGTGGCCTGGCTCATCAAGGATCTGATCGTGGAACGCAGCGTGTGGATTCCCGCGGAACACGGACTCAGGCCCTTGAGCTACAGCTACGACCGCAGCGGCGGGCGCAAGGAACGACACGTCAAACTGCATTTTGACTGGGAAAATCTGCGGGTCACCAACGACATCGGCGGCGATATCTGGCGCATGACCATCCCGGCGGATGCATACGACAAACTCATCTACCAACTCGCGATCATGCACGACCTGAGCCAGGGTCGTGAAACGTTGCAATACAATATCGCCGATGGCGGCAAGCTGAAAAATTACGAATTTGAAATTCTCGGCCGCGAAACCATAGAGACGAAACTGGGCCCCCTGAAGACCGTGAAAATCCGCCGCATCGATAAAAAACGGGACACCGTCATCTGGTGCGCCACAGCCTTGAACTATCTGCCCGTGCGCCTCGATCAGCGCGAACCCGACGGCGCGCGCTTCAGCATGGAACTGCTGTCGGTGGAAGGCTTCGGGCCCGCCGCGGCGGTCACGTCGCAAAAATAAACCGAACCGTGGGGCAAAACTGGACAAACTCCACCCCGCGCCCTCTGCGCTCCCCGCATAGTGGCCCCCATCCTGCCACATGGCGCGGCACACCCGGCCCGACGATGGAACATGCCACCGCTGTCAGCCGCTGCCCCGCACCGGCCGCCCAAAAGCCGGCCTGGGTTTACGCCCTGGGCAGGGTCACACCCTGTTGTCCCTGATATTTGCCACCGCGGTCCCGGTACGAGGTATCACACACCTCGTCTGATTCCAAAAACAACACCTGGGCCACACCTTCATTGGCATAGATTTTCGCCGGCAGTGGCGTGGTGTTGGAAAACTCCAACGTCACGTGCCCCTCCCATTCCGGTTCCAAGGGCGTCACGTTGACGATGATGCCACAACGGGCATAGGTGGATTTACCCAGGCAAATGGTCAGCACGCTGCGCGGAATGCGGAAATATTCCACCGTGCGTGCCAAGGCAAATGAATTGGGGGGGATGATGCACACATCGGATTTCACGTCCACGAAGCTGTTGGCATCGAAGTTTTTCGGATCGACGATGGCGGAGTTGATATTGGTGAAAATCTTAAACTCATCGGCACAGCGGATATCGTAACCGTAGCTGGACACACCGTAAGAAATCACCCGCTCCGCCCCGCGCTCGCGTACCTGGTTCGGCTCGAACGGCTCGATCATGCCGTACTGCTCGGCCATGCGCCGGATCCATTTGTCGGATTTTATGCTCATGTCGCTCCACTCACACATGTAGGGCGGACTGTGCCCGCCATCTTCTGTGAACAAGG
>DRLM01000143.1 GCA_011375345.1 Gammaproteobacteria bacterium | reverse complement strand
TGCCGGCGCTCAGCGTGCCCAGGCTGAGGCTGTTGGCATCCGCCAGACTCACCGCGCCACCGGTGACGTTGACAGTGCTCTGAAAATCATTCGCGGCATTGGTGAGGGTGACGGCATTGGCACCGGCGTTCAGGGTGGTGGTACCTCCCAGGTTCACCGCTTCCGCTTGTTGCAGGGTGCCTGCGGTGGTCACGGTGGCCGCGCCGCCGCCGGTGGTGCTGAGGCCCGTCATCCCCCCCAAGGCCGCTCCCCCAATGGTGAAACCGCTGCCGGGCGCGTCCAGGAACAGCCCGCCTGCCTGCGCCCGGGCCTCCACATTGGCAGCCGCCAGCCGCAGCGGAGTGCCGGACGCGCCGATGGCCCCGCCGCCGCCCGCCCCGCTGATGTCCAGGGCCACGGATGCGGCGCTGATCTGGGCATCTGCCGAGGCCCGCAGCACGTCTCCGCCGGCGCTGGGACCATTGTGGCGCACCAGCACGTGGCCGCTGGTGGTGAGGTTTTCCAGGGTGATATCGCCGCTGGCGTTGTTGCTGAGACCGGCACCATCGCTGAGGGTGACGGTGATGTTTGCGTTGCCGGCGTCAATGGTGGTGCCATCGGCCATGGCGATGACCGCCGCCCCTGGATCGCGTTGGGCATCCACCACGCCGTTGGCCGCGCTGTCGTTGGCGGTCAGGGTGATGGCGCCGTCGTTGGTGCTGAGGTTGGCGTTAATGAGTATGCTGCGCCCGGCCTGCAAAGTGAGGGTGCGGCCGGCGGTGGCGGTGGCGGGCAGGGCTTCATTGACGGTGATGTCATTGTTGGCCTGCAGCACGATGTTGGCATCCAGGGCTGCCAGGTCATCGCCATCAAAACGGCTGGTATCGGGGCCGGGATCAGCACCGTCACCGAAGTTCACCACGGCCACTTCGGTGCCGGCGCCGTTGTTTTCGATAACGATGTTTTTCGGATCCAACAACACCGTGCCCACCTCGCCCTTTGGCGCGCGGGCATCCACGCCCCCCTGCATGATCAGCCGTTCTTTGCCGGATATCTCGACAAAGCCGCCGTTGCCGCCCTGGGCGCCGCCGCGCACGCTGGTCCGGCCGTAGTAGCGGCTGCGCCCGTCCGCCCATACGATCACCTTGCCACCGTCGCCCTTGGCGGTGGCATCAGCGCTCAGGCGGGCCTCGGACGAGACAAAAGTTTCGCGGGCAGCGGGGGTCTGGCCGCTGCCCCGGTACTCGCCCCCCACACGGATACGGCCACCGCCTTTTGCACCGGAGGCGCTGATCGAGGCACCATCTTCCAATGCCACCCGGTCACCGGAGAGGGTCACCTCGCCACCGTGGTCGGATGCCGTGCGACCGTCGGCGTCAATGACGCCGCTGTGATGCAGGTCCCCTCCGCTGCCCAGCAACTGCACCACACCGCCGCGCCGCTTCAGGCGTCCGGCGCGGATAAGGCCTTCGTTGTTCACCACATCTCCCAACACTTGATCCGCGGCGCGGGCAGTGAGCACCACGGCGCCGCCGTCGGCTGCCAAGGTCCCGCTGTTGCTGACGGCCGCCCGGGAAGCGCTGTCTTGGAGTTCAAAACGCAGCAGGCCGTCGCCGTCGAAATCCAGCGTGGCGCGGCGACCGGCACCCAGGTTCACCTGGCCGTACCGGGCCCGGATCAGCCCTTCGTTGTGTACCGTGCGACCCAAGAGGCTCACCGAGCCGCCGTCCGCCGCCGTGATCCGGCCGCGGTTGATGATGCCGCCGAAGCCCTCATCCAGGGCGATGAAGTGGTAGTTTTCCTCGAGAAAATCTTCCAGGGTCAAATCCAAGGTGCTGGCCACCAAGGCCCCCACGTTCACCCGCGCGCTGTCCCCGAACACAATGCCGTTGGGGTTGAGCAAAAACACCCGGCCGTTGGCGTCGATGCGGCCGAAGATCTGCGAAGGCTGCTCATCGAGAATACGGTTCAGGACCGCCGCCTGGGATGAGGGTTGTTCAAAGCGCACCTGCTCGTCGGCATCCACGTTGAAGGAGGCCCAGTCGATGGCGGCCTGGCCGGAATGCTGGTGAATCTCGGTGCGGCCATCGGCGTGCTGGTGAATCTCGGCCCTGCCACCTACCACCGTGCCGCCCTCCGGCCCTGCCTGCGCGGGCAGGGACACGCTCAAGGCCAAGGCAAGACCCAGGGCCTGGGCACGGATCACATTCATTGGGCATACCCCAGCTCGAAATAGTATTGCGTCGCGCGGCCGTTACCGGCTTCTTCGTCGGTGAAGGGCCTTGCAATCTGCAGCCGCGACGACCAGGGCGGCAGATTGAAGCGCAGGCCCACCCCGGCGCCGCCGATGGCCACATAGGGCAAATCACTGGCGGTGGGATCGTTCAACCAGCCGCCGCCGAAATCGGCAAACACCGAGACGCTCATAATTTCCCCCCAACTGCGGCCCCGAAAGGCCGGGCGGCTGGCGAAACCCGGCGCCTTGGCAATCCATTCCACCGAGGCGAAATAGGCTTTGTCCCGTAAAAACTCCGACACCGAATAGGCCCGCACGCTGTTGGGTCCACCAATGGAAAACTGCTCCAAAGAGGTGAGCAAATCATCGGAATACTGGGCCTGAAGGTCAAGCAACAGGGACTGGCCCAGCGCCAGCCGCTGCAAACGCTGGATGCGCACGGCCCATTTATCGAAGCGGCCGCCGGCGTTGACCCCCGAACCGCCGCGGCGGCTGGCATCGGCCGCATCGGTGCTGTCCATGGCGCCCAAGAGGCCGCCGAAGCCGTGCTGCCATTGCAGGCGGGCGGTGTTGAAGCCACCGAAACGGCGGTCGAGGAAGTCGAAGCCGTATTCCACATTGGCCACAGTCAGATCATCGGTTTTGTTCACCGGATCGTCGATGCGCGCGCTCTTGCGGGTCAGTTCCAGCAGGCCATAGCTGTTCCGGGCCCGGCTGCGTTGGAAAACCCGCCGCAGGGACAGGCCCCCTTCCTCGGTGGTGCCGCTGATGCCCAGCTCGCGCAAGTCGCCGCCCAGATCGAAACGGTACCGGGCGTAGTTGACCCCCCCCCGCCAGACCGGTGTGCCCAGCGGCCGCTCATACCGCAGAACGCCGAACAGGCCGTTGCTGGGCTTGAAGTTTTTGGTCAGGTTGGCGCTGAACTTGTCCGCCGCGCCGGTGGGATTGTTGATGGACAGATCCGCCCGCAGACGGTATTCACCAGTGAAGGGGGAGCCGTAATTGTCGCCGCGCAGCGAGTAGTTCCAGGCCTGCTCATCCTGCACCTTGAGCACCAGCTTGGTGGTGCCCACGTAATCCCCGGGCCGGAATACGCCGAACACGGCCAGGCCCGGATAATCCGCTACCTGGAGAATGCCGGACTCGATTTCGCTTTTGTGTACCGGCCGGTCCACCAGATGGCTGAACGGGGCTTCCAGCACGGAGTTGCGGTAGCGCTGGTTGCCCTCGGCCACCACCCGCCCCAGCCGTCCCTCCAGCACCTGCACCACCACCACGCCATCCTGCACCGTCTGGGCCGGAATGAAGGCGCGCGCCAGGATCAGGCCAGCCTCGCGGTAACGCTGCGTCACTTCGTTGGCAATCTGCTGGAGCTGGCCGACGGTCAAGCCACGCCGGCGACGGTTTTCCCGCAGCCGGGCCAGCACGCTTTCCAAAGCCTCCAGATCGTCGCTGCCGGCACTGTCCCCCGGCCGCTCCAGCAACTGGCCCAGAAAGCCCATTCCCAGCTCAACGTCTTCGCGGCTGAAGCCCCGGGCATCCAGCTTGTCCAGACCCTGCGCTTTGATGCGCAGCGCCTCCAGCAGCGCTTCGAGCTCCGCCACGTGCAGGCCGTATTCTGGATGGTCCGCCGCCCCCTTGAGCACGAACCGCGCGACCCGGACGCGCTCCCCCTCGTCCACACTGAGCGGGCGTTCGATCACCGGCGGGATCAGAAGCTCCGCCGGGGCGGCGGGCCCCGTCCGCCCGTCGCCGCCGGCCGGGAGAAGCGTGCCGGCGCGGGCGGCCTCGGGCAATAGCGGAGCATCGGCCGCCACAGCGCCCCCCGGCACCACGCTGGCAAGCAGCAGGACAATCATCAAGCGAGAGCCGGCGGCACGCAGGCCCGGCGCGCGGGAAAGAGGGATTCCCAGAACGGTTGTGTTGTTGTCCATTGTTCTCAATACACCACGCCGGGGCGCGTGGCCGCCCACGCCCCAGCCCCAGGCTGGAATAACCCGCTGAAGGGCTGGAGTTTACGCAAAGGACAGGCCGGCGGCAACGCCGCTCATGAGGCCAAAGTTTTTGTTATAAAATGCGAGGCGCCCGCTGCTGAACCGTGATCTCGGCGGACCTTTTTTCGCAGTGATGAGACGACGGCACCGAATATTCATACAGGTAGTGATCCTATGCCACTGACGCTCACCCTCATCGACCCGCCCTCCCTGCCCCCGGCCCAAACCATGCAGCACACCTTTGTCAGCGGTGGCACCATCGGTCGCGCACCCAACAACGACTGGGTCTTGCATGATGAGCAGCGCATCGTATCGGGCCAGCATGCCGTTGTGCGGGAGGAACACGGCCGTTATACCATCACCGACACCAGCACCAATGGCGTCTTTTTGAATGACGACAGCCTGCCGCTGGGCAAGGGCAACAGCGCTCCTTTGCACCACGGTGACCGGATCACCCTGGGCGATTTCCGCTGTTCTGTGAGCATAGACAGCGTGGACGGCAGCCTGCTCGCCGGAGTTCTTCCCGAACAATCCCCGGCTTCACCGTTTCCATCTTCTGCCCATGCGCCGGACACCGATCAAGCCCTGGACCCCCTGGCCTTTTTTGGCGGCCCGGAGGATGGCGCGCCCGCTCCGCCGCCGCCCACCGCCAACGCAGTCCACACCGCCCCCGAGCTGCAATCGCCGCTGCAGGATCATTTCGAACCGCCGGGCTTCATTCCCGACGACTGGGACGCCGGTGCAGAAGCCGCGCCCGCCCCGCCCACCACCAGCCCGCCACCCGGGGCCGAACTCATTCCGGAAGACTTCGATCCGGGTACACCCCCGCTGGGGCCGGAACCGGCGCCCCGGCCCGCGCCGACCGCCCCCGCCCCACCGCCCCCTGCCACCACCAACACCGATGACATGGCCCGGGCGTTTTTGAGGGGGGCGGGCATGACCCATCCGCCGGACAACCCTGCGGCATTCATGGAGGAAATGGGACAGGTGTTTCGCGACACATTAACGGGGCTGATGGCCGTGTTGCGGGCACGCAGCCAGATCAAAAGCGAGTTCCGCATGTCTGTGACCCAGATCCAGGCACGGGAGAACAATCCGTTGAAGTTTTCCGTGTCACCCGAGGAAGCCTTGGGACACATGTTGAATGCGGACCGCAGCGGTTACATGACGCCCGCCAAAGCCGTGCGCGACAGTTTCACCGATCTTGAAGCCCATCAACTGGCTGTCATGGCGGGTATGCAGGCAGCGCTGCAGGTCTTGTTCCGCCGTTTCGATCCCGCGGTACTGGAAGAGGAATTCTCCCGCACCGCCCGTGGCGGCGTGCTGGGCGGCAACAAGAAATCGAAATACTGGGAACTCTATCGGGAGTACTTCGCCAAACTGGCCAAAGAAGCGGCGGATGATTTTGCCCATATCTTCGGCGAGGAATTCGCCCGGGCTTACGAGGAGCAGGTGCGCAAAATCGCTGCGGCGCGACACTGAGCGGTCATTCTATCGTCAGCACACCGTCTTTCACCCGCAAACCGTGTTCCCCGGCCAGCACGGCCAACAGTTCCTCTCCCACCAGACGCCGGCGCCAGCCACGCAGGACGTTCACATGCCGTTCTCCCTGGGCCAGCAATTCCAGTTCCTTACGGGGAGCCAGCGCCTGATGGTGGATGGATTCCCGTTCGCCAATGAGTTTGGTAAAGGCACTGAGCACATCCACCAAGGCCTGTGTTTTCGGCGTCAGGGCCGGTGCGGGCGAGTACAGCGAAACCTCGGGCGGCAAGGCGTTCCCCGCCGCCAGCACGATGTTAATCAACGTTTTTCCCAATCGCCGGTGGGCGTCGGGATTGAGGCTGCGAATCTGAGACAGGGCGCCACCGGAGGTGGGCCGGGCACGGGCAATATCCAGCAACACATCGTCTTTGAGTATCCAGTTCCGGGGACGGTTTTGTTCCCGCGCCCGCACCTCCCGCCACTCAGCCAGGGACACCAGGACGGCAAGCTGAGCGGGCCGCAGACGGTGAGCCCCTTTGATGCGCCGCCAGGCCTCCCCGGGCGCCACCGAGTAAAGAGCAGGGTCTTCCAGGGCCCTGAAGTCTTCATTCAACCACTCAAGGCGGCCCATCTGTGCCAGCCGGGGACGAACGCCTTGATAGAGCTCCACCAGGTAATGCACATCGTCGATGGCGTAATTCAATTGGGCCTCGGGGAGCGGCCGCCTGAGCCAATCCGCCCTGGCGTGGCCCTTCGCCAGTTTCACCCCCAACTCGGCTTCCACCAAAGCACCAAAGCCCATTTGATCCGCATAACCCAGCAGGGGGGCGGCAAGCTGGGTGTCGAAGACCGGACCGGGAACCGCCCCCCCCAAATGAAAGAAAATCTCCAAGTCCTGCCGCGCCGCGTGCAGCACCTTGAGTTTGGCGGGGTCAAAGAGCAGTTCCAGCAAGGGGGCCAGGTCGTCCAAGGCGAGGGGATCAATGACCGCGCGGATCTGCGGCGTGGCCACCTGAATCAGGCAAAGCTGCGGATAATAGGTTTTTTCCCGGTGAAATTCCGTATCGATGGCAAACCAGTCGCTGCCGCTCAAGCGTTTGCTGAGATCCTGAAGTGACACCGCACGGTCAACGTACTCAAAGTCAGTGGTATCAGACATGGGCGGCAAGCATAACAACCGCAGCGGCCAAAAAAAAAGCCCCAACGTGTGTCAGGGCTCAGTGGGTGGCCAAGATGACGATTAGGGGGTGTAGGGGAGAGAAGGGAGGATCGTCATCTCGGTTCCCATTATCCACACTGAATTTCCCGGTTCCGTGAACGGGATCACAAAAGGGCATACCCGCCCCGCTTTTAGGGACTATGGATTTCCCGCCGGGGCCCGTGCCAAAAAAAAGCCCCAACGCACGTCGGGGCTCAGTGGGTGGCTAAGGTGACGGTAGGGGGTTGGGGGGGATGAGGTGTACCGTCACCTTGTCAGCGTAGGTATCGGTCTGCAGGGGAATTCCTTAAGCAGGATGGTTGAAAAAAGGCTCTCCTGGCCTTTTTCAAGGCCGGTCGCCGCAGACGCGGTTTACGGCGGCCTCATTTGTTATTAACCCGGCAATCAAACAGGTCGTCCTGACCTGTTTGATTGCCGCCCGCGAAATACGGGCACCATTGTGCGAAATGGCTGGTATTTCGCGGGCTCGCATTGACTTGCGCCAATGGCGGCACCTCCCTGTGCCGCGCTATTAACCCGACAATCCTAATTGCCGGGTTAACAATGACGTGTCGCCCCGTTGCATGCGACGGGGCATCCAGGCCCATGCTCGCCCACCGCGCAACCGGCGGGGTCCAGCCTTGTGCCCTTTATTCCTGCGGCAATCCGAGCTTGTGACGCAGCCAGTCATCGTTCGCCAACACATCGGCCAGGGTGTATTTGTCCAACACGTCCAAAAACGCGCTGCGGGCTTCATAGAGGGCACTCTTCAAGGCGCAGGCGGCGGTGATGGGGCAGGTGTTGTTGACGTTGTCGAAGCATTCGACCAGGTCAAAGCGGCCTTCGGTTTTGCGCACCACATTGCCGACAATGATGTTGGCCGGGTCATCAGCCAGGCTGATGCCACCGCCCCGGCCACGGGTGGTGTGCAAAAAGCCCTGGGTGGCGAGGTTATGGACCACTTTGACCAGGTGGTTGCGCGAAATGGCATAGGCCCGGGCGATGTCGTTGATGGTGGCGGTATGGGCGGGGTGCACGGCCAAATACAGCAGGACACGCAGGGAATAATCACTGTAGACGGTAAGCTGCATGATACCCGCCGCGCTTCAGACCGCCCCTTCCTGCACGACGGTGGGTTCAAGCAAGGTGGCGGCGGTGAGAATGACCAGCGCGCGCACCAGCAGGATGGCTTTTCCCTGCCAGTGGTGATCGGTGCGGGCCGCCGCGTCGCCGGCAAGGATCTTTCTGGCCGTCATGATCTGCAAGACATAAAGGGCATAGAGGGTGAGCACCAGGCCGAAATGCATCCAGATGGAGAACATGAAGATCTCTTCCTGTTCGATGAGCCGCTGATACCAGTCACGGGTGAGGTAGAGATAAACAGGCATCAATACATCGAACAGGATCACGCCAATCATGACGGGCATGTGGAACCAGCGGCGACGAGGCAGGTAAAAGGCCACCACCATCAAGATAAAGGTCACCACCGCCGCCCCGATCGCCAGAATGTCGTAACCGCCTTCGGTCATGGTTCCTCCGCTGCAACTAATCGCCACACTGTGCCGGATTTATGCCCCAGGACATAAAGCCCGCCGCGGCCGTCCTCGCCGAAGCTGCTGATGTTATCCGGCGCCGTAACCAGCAACTTTACGGTGACACCCTCAGGCGTTTCGCGCAAGCCCCAGATTTTCCGGCTCACGTAATCGGCAAAGAGATACACGCCGCACAGGGCGGGCACGCCCGCGCCCCGGTAGACATAGCCGCCGGTTACGGCGAAGCCGGTGGGATGGTGGTAAACATGCAGGGGTGCCTGGAAACCCGCCTTGGGGCAGGTGGCGCGCTTGAAGCAGCGGTCCCCTTCCATCACGTTCCAGCCGTAGTTGCCGCCTTTTTCGATGCGGTCGATCTCCTCCACGTCATTCTGGCCCACATCGGCCAGGTACAAGCGGCCGCTGGCGCGGTCGAAAGAAAAGCGCCAGGGGTTGCGCAAGCCGTAGGCCCAGACTTCCGGCCGGGCCTGTTTGTCCGTAACGAAGGGGTTGTCCGGGGGAATGCCGTAGGGCCGCCCGGGCGCCGCCCGGTTCACGTCAATGCGCAGCAGCGCTCCCAGCAAAGTGCCGGGATCCTGACCGTGACCGAACGGATCATTGGCCCAGCCACCGTCGCCCATGCCAATATAGAGATAGCCATCGGGGCCGAAGGCGATCTGCCCGCCGTTGTGGTTGCCGAAGGGCTGTTTGATTTTGAGGATTTTGGTTTCACCGTCCGGGTCGGGCCGGCCGCCGTCGCCCACGGTGAAACGGGAGACAAAAGTGTACAACCCAAAGGCGCGACCGGTGTAGTTGACATAGAGCTGGCCGTTGACGGCAAAGTCGGGATGGAATGCCAGGCTGAGCAGGCCCTTTTCCCCGCCGCTGCTGACGCGGTCGCGCAGATCAAGCCAGGGCGTGCCATCGAGGACGCCCCGAACAATGCGCCGCACCGTGCCCTGTTGTTCCACGACGTAGAGCGTGTCCGCCGCACCCGGAGCAGTGGTGAGAAACACGGGCTGTTCCAGGCCCGTGGCCACGGGGCGCAGAGCGAGGGGGGGCCAGGTGGCAGGGGGCGCGGCAGGGATGCAAGTTGACGCAGCGTGGAGCGCGCCAGTGCCCAAAAAGAGCAATGCGGCCACCGCCAGCCGGCGACCGCTATACGTGGCGCCGCCCGGAAAAAGCATGGGACAAGGTGCCCCCATCCACGTATTCCAGCTCGCCCCCCATGGGCACGCCGTGGGCGATGCGGCTGACGGCGATGCCCCGGGCCCGTACCCGCCCGGCGATGTAGTGGGCGGTGGCCTCCCCCTCCACGGTGGGGTTGGTGGCCAGAATGACTTCGCTGACGCCGCCCCCGGCGAGGCGCTGCTCCAGCCGATCCAGGCCCAGTTCCTCGGGACCAATACCGTCCAGGGGCGACAAGTGGCCCATGAGGACGAAATAGCGACCGCGGTAGATGGCCGCCTGTTCGATGGCCTGAACGTCGGCGGGCGATTCCACCACGCACAGCAGCGCCCCGTCGCGGGCAGGGTCGCGACAGATATCACACTGCTCCTGTTCGCTGAGATTGCGGCAGCTCATGCAGTGGCCGATGCGCTCCAGCGCCGCACCCAGGGCGGCGGCCAGGCGCCGGGCACCGTCGCGGTCCCGTTCCAGCAGGTGATAGCACATGCGTTGGGCGGATTTGGGTCCCACGCCGGGCAGGCAGCGCAAGGCGTCCATCAATTCCGCCAGAGCGGAACGGGGGGCGGCGCTCATGTCAAAACGGCAGTTTCATGCCCGCCGGCAAGCCCATGCCCGCAGTGGCGGCGGACATTTTTTCCTTGGTGGCCTCTTCCACCTGGCGCACGGCGTCGTTGACGGCGGCGGCCAGCAGATCTTCGATCATTTCCTTGTCTTCTTCCATCAGGCTGGGGTCAACGGCGACCCGCTTGACGTCGTGGCGACCGTTCATCACCACGCTCACCAGGCCGCCGCCAGACTGGCCGGTCACTTCCATCTGGGCGATTTCTTCCTGCACCTTCTGCATGTTTTCCTGCATGCGCTGGGCTTGTTTCATCAGATTGCCGAGTCCACCCTTCATCATGATGCTGCTCCCCCTGCTTGTTACGGGTTTGGCTCTATGGGTTTGATGGAGTCCGGCACCACGCGGGCACCGAACCGCTCCTGGAAAGCTTTGACGTGCTCATCCTGCTCGATGGCGGCCACCGCCTCGGCCTGGCGCTGCCGCGCCTGGCGCTGCTCCCGGGCCGCCGGGGTCTCCGCCGCCGCCTCTCCTACCACGATACTCAACTTTACCGGCCGGCCCAAGTGCTCCGCGAGGGCCTGTTGCAGCCGCTCCTCGGCCTTTTGGCTGCGCAGGGAGGCATGGGCCGGGGCCAGGGTCAAATGAAAACTGTCACCCTCGCGCCGGCTCAGGACACAATTTCCCGCCAGTTGGCGGGGCACCCCCTGCACGCGCAGGGCCGCCAGCAAGGCGGGCCACTCCCCCGCTTCGGTGGCAGCCGGGCGCCGGGGCGGAGCCGGGGCGGTGGCCACCGGTGGTGGCGCAGGGCCCGCCTCGCCCCCTTCTGCAGGCAGCGTTTCAGGGCGAAAGGCCAGCATGCGCAGGAGAATCATTTCAAAGGCGCTGCGGGGCTCGGGCGCCAGACCCAGATCCCGCCGGCCCAGCAAGGCGATCTGGTAGTAAAGCTGCACCTCTTCGGGCGCCATGAGCCGGGCCAGCTCGCGCAAGGGGGCGTCGTCATCGGTCGCCGCGGCGGGCACCACCTGCACGACGGCGATGCGTTGCAGCAGACTCAGCATATCGGCCAGAACCTGTTCGAAATCCGCCGCCAGTTCCGCCATCTCCGCGACCCGGTCCAGCAAGGCGGCGCCCTCCCCCGCCGCCAGAGCCCCCAGCAGGCCCAGCACGTGGGCCCGGTCCAGGGTGCCCAGCATGGCGCCCACTTCCACCGCTTTCACCGCGCCCCCGCCGAAAGCAATGGCCTGATCCAACAGGCTGAGGCCATCGCGCATGCTGCCGTCGGCGGCGGCGGCCAACTGGCGCAGGGCGGCCGGCTCCGCCGCCACCTTCTCCGCCTTCGTCACCATGGCCAGATAGGCCTCGATCTCCGCTGCCGGCAGGCGCTTGAGATTGAATTGCAGACAGCGCGACAAAACCGTCACCGGCAGCCGCTGGGGGTCGGTGGTGGCCAGCAGGAATTTAACGTGGGGCGGCGGCTCTTCCAGGGTTTTCAAAAGAGCATTGAAGCTGTGGCCGGAGAGCATGTGCACCTCGTCAATGAGATACACCTTGAAGCGGCCGTAGCCGGGGGCGTATTGCACGTTTTCCAGCAGCTCGCGGGTGTCTTCCACCTTGGTGCGGGAGGCAGCGTCCACTTCGATGAGATCCACGAAGCGGCCGGCATCGATCTCCCGGCAGGCCTGACACTGGCCGCAGGGACGGGAGGAAATGCCGGTCTCGCAGTTGAGGGCTTTGGCGAAGATGCGGGCCACGGTGGTCTTGCCCACCCCGCGGGTGCCGGTGAACAAATAGGCGTGATGCAGGCGCTGGTGGTCCAGGGCATTGACCAGGGCGCGCAGCACATGGCCCTGCCCCGCCATGTCCTCGAAACGGCGGGGGCGCCATTTTCTCGCCAAGACCTGATAGCTCATGATGCTGTGCCGCGGAAAAGAACGGCTATTTTACTTGGATCCAGGGAAAAACGGGTGGCAGCCCGGACCCGCCCGCGCCCGGCACACGAGTCCGCTGCTACCGTTGCTCCCTTCCGGGCCTGGCGGGGTTCACAGCGTATCGTTGCGGGAAGACCGGCCCGGGCCACCATAAACGGGACCGTTGACGCCATCGTGAGGGAAAGTGAGCCGGCTGCTCACACTGCCGTCAGCGGCGCATGTGGCGGAGAGGGAGGGATTCGAACCCTCGATACGGGGTTACCGTATACACACTTTCCAGGCGTGCTCCTTCAACCACTCGGACACCTCTCCGGGTTGCACCGCACCACGGTGCAAAGGCGTGGAAGATTAAACCAGTTCGGGCGCCGGCGCAATGCCGGATCGGATGCTGAATTCGCATGCAACACAAGTCCGGGGGAGACAAAACGGCCCGCGCTTGGAAAACCAGGCGCAGGCCGCGGTGTATCGAGACGGCAGCTCTGAAGCCGGCCTGTCAAACCCTGTCGCTAAACCATATCCTTGAGCTTTTTCAACGGTGTCAGCTTGACCACGGTACGGGCGGGTTTAGCCTGAAACATGGTCTCCTCCCCGGTAAAGGGATTGATGCCTTTGCGCGCTTTGGTCGCTTTTTTGCGCACCGTTTTGATTTTGAACAGGCCGGGCAATTTAAACTCACCCACTGACCGGGGCTTGATGTGGCGCTCGATCACTACCGCCAACTCATCCAACACCTTGGCCACGTCTTTCTTGGTCAGGCCGGTATTTTCGGCAATGGTCGCCAGCAACTCGGTTTTGGTGAACGCTTCCCGCACCGCCGTCACTTTTCTTCCAGCAGAGCTTGCTGTATTCGCCATAAGGTCTTCCCTTTAGTGTGAATAGCCGTGTTTAACTTAGTAAAAAAAAACCGCCGTTTCCAGCTTGAAACGGCGTTTTGAACCAATAACCTGCGATTGGTGCCCGAGGCCGGACTCGAACCGGCACGGCCAAAAGCCAGCGGATTTTAAGTCCGCTGCGTCTACCTATTCCGCCACCCGGGCCATAGCGGTGCGTTCCCGCGCGCACCAAGCATGCTTGACATGATCAATGTGAGATGGAGGCTGGGCCCGGAATCGAACCGAGGTCCACGGCTTTGCAGGCCGCTGCATAACCACTCTGCCACCCAGCCTTGTTCAGGCGGCTATCGGCTGGGGCGGCTTCTGGGTCACCCTGGAAGAAGCGCCTGAGCACAAACCGGCAAACAGGAAGAAAAAACTGGAGCGGGAAACGAGACTCGAACTCGCGACCCCAACCTTGGCAAGGTTGTGCTCTACCAACTGAGCTATTCCCGCATTCGCGATGGCCGTCTATTGTATTCGGGAAATGTGCGCTGTCAAGCAGATTTACGGCTCTCGTCCGCGCTCAAACTGGGCCATGCCGCACGCAGATAGGCCACCATGGACCACAGGGTGAGGGTCACCGCAAGATAGAGCAATACCATACCCACATCGACAGTCGGCATGCCCGCAACAGGTTCTCCGTACAGCAACAGCACCAGCGATACCATCTGCGCCGCGGTTTTGTATTTTCCAATCATGCTCACGGCCACATGGGCCCGCCCGCCGATTTCGGCCATCCACTCGCGCAGGGCCGACACGACGATTTCCCGGCCGATGATAATGGCGGCGGGTATCGCCAGCCAAACACTGGGATCGTTTTGCACCAGCAACACCAGCGTCACCGCCACCATGAGCTTGTCCGCCACCGGATCAAGGAAGGCGCCGAAGGGCGAGGTCTGGTTCCAGCGCCGGGCGAGAAAACCGTCGAACCAGTCGGTCACGGCGGCGGCGACAAAAATCAAGGCGGAGACGGTATTGGACCATGGCACGGGAAGATAGAACACCACAACGAAGACCGGGATGAGAATAATGCGCAGGAAAGTGAGCAGATTGGGGATATTGTTATTCATAAAGGGATGAGCCGCTACCGTGAAACACATCGTAGATACGCTGCGCCAAGGTACGGCTAATGCCCTGGACACCCGCCAAATCGTCCACCCCGGCGCGCGCAACCCCCTGGAGGCCACCGAACTGGGTCAATAATACCCGTCTGCGTTTGGGCCCCAAACCCGGAATTGCCTCCAGGGGCGAACGGCTGCGCGCCCTGGCGCGCCGCCGACGATGGCCGCTGACGGCAAATCGATGGGCCTCGTCGCGCACCTGCTGGATCAAATGCAGCGCCGGGGAATCGGCCGGAAGTATAGTGGGGCGCGAAACAGTGGACAAGAACAGCCGCTCCGCCCCTGCCTTGCGCGCCGTGCCCTTGGCCACGCCCACGACCAGCACACCATCCACCTGCAATTCCTCCAACACCGCCCGCGCCTGCGAGACCTGGCCCTTGCCGCCGTCGATCAACAATACATCCGGCAAGCGGCCCTCACCCTGCTGCAAACGGGTGTAGCGCCGCGACAAAGCCTGCCGCATGGCCCCGTAGTCGTCGCCGGGGGTCACATCGTCCACGTTGAAACGGCGGTAGTCATTTTTCACCGGCCCGTCCAGATCAAATACCACGCAGGAAGCCACCGGCGCTTCACCCAGGGTGTGGCTGATGTCGAAACATTCCAGACGCTCCGGTTTGCTGTCCAGCTTCAGCGCATCTTGCAAGGCCTCGAAACGTTGCAGCATATTGCTGCGACCTGCCAGCAGTTGTTCCAAGGCATGCCGGGCGTTGGTCTCGGCCATCTGCAGCCACCGGATCCGCCCGCCGCGCGGCCGGTTGCCGATAGCAAGCTTTCTCCCCGCTTGCACGCTCAAAGCCTGTTCCAGCAAAGCGCGGTCGTTCAAGGCGCGGTTCACCCACACTTCGCCCGGCAGATCACGGCCGACGTAGTATTGGGGAATGAAGGCTTCCAGCACATCGGCGCTGTCGGCCTCGCCGGTGTGACGGGGGTAGAAGGTCTTGTTGCCCAGCACCCGCCCGCCGCGGATGTACAGCACTTCCACCACGCTGGCACCGTTGCGCGCCACCGCGGCGATCACGTCCACATCGCCGCCATCGCCGCTGACGTATTGTTTTTCCTGAACCCGGCGCAGGCTGGCGATCTGATCGCGGATACGCGCGGCCTCTTCGTATTCCAGCCGGACCGCCGCCTGTTCCATACGCAGGACCAGTTCGTCGATCAGCCGGCCACTTTTTCCTTCCAGAAACATCACGGCCAGGCGCACGTCTTCCTGGTAACGCGCTTTGCCCACCAGGCCCACACAGGGCGCCGTGCAACGCTTGATTTGATATTGTAGACAGGGCCGCGAGCGGTTGCGGAAAAAGCTGTCTTCGCACTGGCGCACCGGGAAAAGCTTCTGCATGAGCTGCAGGCTTTGCCGCACCGCCCCGGCGCTGGGGTAAGGCCCGAAATAACGCCCCGCCGCCCGCCTCGCGCCGCGGTGGAAACCGAGCCGGGGATAGTCGCTGTCACCGGACAGGTAAATGTAGGGATAGCTCTTGTCGTCTCGCAGGCAGATGTTGTAGCGCGGCTTGTGCGCCTTGATCAGGGTGTTTTCCAACAGCAGCGCTTCGGCCTCGGTGTGGGTCACGGTCACTTCGATGGCATGAACGTGGGGCAGCATCAGCCGGTTTTTGCGGGACTGGCCCGATGTTGACCGGAAATAGCTGCTTACCCGGCTCTTCAGACTGCGTGCCTTGCCCACATAAATGACCTCCCCTTTGGCGTTGAGCATACGGTAGACGCCGGGCAGGCGGGGCAGGGTCCGCAAATACGCTGCCACGTCAAAGCTGGCATCATTCCTGCCGGGGCCGGACATGCTCAGCGCGCCAGCTCCGCGACGGTGCGAAACACGGCCCGGAACATGGCCGGCGTGAGGCGGCCGGTTTGGGTGTTGTAGCGGCTGCAATGGTAGGACGCAAGCAGATGGCCCCCCTTCGGCAGGCTGTAGCAGGCACCGTGGCCGAAGGGGTGGGCCGATTTCTTCAACCCAAGCGCACCGAGCACCGCGCCGTGAGCGATGGCCCCCAGGGCCAGCACCACGGCGCCGGCGGGCAGGGCGCGCAGCTCCTGTTGCAAAAAGGTGCTGCACTGGCGCACTTCCTCACCCAGGGGTTTGTTGCCCGGCGGAACACATTTCACGGCATTGGTGATGCGGCAACGTGTCAGCACCAGGCCGTCGTTCCGGTGTGCCGACACCGGCCGGTTGCTGAAGCCGAACTCATGCAGCGTCTGGTACAGCAGGATACCGGCATGGTCGCCGGTGAACGGCCGCCCGGTGGCATTGGCACCGTGAAAACCCGGCGCCAGCCCCACCACCAGCAAACGGGGCCGCGCCACTCCCACCGGCGCCACCGGCCGGGCGTGGTAAGCGGGATGCGACTGGCGCACACCGTCCAGAAAAGCAGCCAGACGGGGGCAACGGCGGCAATCAGGGTCGAAGGCGGTGCGGGGCGGACCGGAACCATTGGGCCGCCGCCGCGGGTGGGGCTGGGCAATACTCATGGGGGGTTATTTTAGCGTCAGAGGGGAAAAGGACGCGAGTGCCCGCCCTCAGCGGGCGGCGCACTGCCCGGCCGGTCCGGGATTTTCCAGCAAGATCGCCAGGCGGCGCAGCAGGGCGGGCATATCCACCGGCTTGGTGAAACAGGCGGCGATGCCGGTACGCTCGGCCAGTTCAACCAATGTCCCGTCACCGTAGCCGGTGCACAAAATCACCGGCAGGGCGGGACGCAGGCGCCAGGCTTTGCGCGCCACTTCCACACCGGTGATGTTGGGCATGGTCTGGTCGGTGATCAAAGCATCCACCCGATGCTCGGGCAGACTCAACCAGCGCAGCGCCGCCCGCACCGTGGTACAGACGGTCACCCGGTACCCCTGCAGCTCCAGCATTTCCCCCAGACACGCCCCGGCAGCGCCATCGTCGTCCAGCACCACGATGTGTTGCCCGCCTCCCCGCGTCAGCACCAGCGGTGTTTCCGCTGCGCGCTGTGCCTGGACATCACCGCCGACGGGAAACAAAACCCGGAATACCGTCCCCTGCCCCAATGTTGATTCCACCAGGACGTGCCCCCCGTAATCGTGCGCAATACCGTGCACCACGGACAGGCCAAGTCCCGTGCCCTTGCCCACCTCTTTGGTGGTAAAAAACGGATCGAAGGCGCGGGCCAGTACCTGAGGGTCCATGCCCTCACCCTCATCCCGCACCAGCAACTCCACCCATTCCCCTCTGGCATCGGCATGGCAGGATGCGCATTCACAACGCTGTACCACCGTGCGGCGGGACAAGGCCAGATACAGCGTTCCTGTTCCCTTCATGGCATCACGGGCATTGATGCAGAGATTCGTGAGCAGTTGCTGAAACTGCACCGGATCAATATTGACCGCCGGCAGCTCCTCGCTGCATTCCACCTCCACCCTGACCGTGGCCGGCAGCGCCGAATCCAGCAGGGACAGAACCTCCGTCACCCGGGGCCCCAGTTCCACAGCCGCCGCATCGCCCACCCGGCCGCGGCTGAACGACAACAGCTGGCCGATAAGGTCCCGGGCCCGCTCGCCAGCGGTGTGCACCTGATCCAAATAGCCGAGCAGCTTGTTGTCCAGCTCGCTGCCATAGCGGGTGCGGGCCAGCTCTGTATAGCCCAGAATGCTGGCCAGAATGTTGTTGAAGTCGTGCGCAATGCCGGCGGTAAACTGGCCGATCACCTCCAGCTTTTGCGACTGCTGCAGTTGCCGCTGCAAACGCTGGCGCTCACGCTCGGCGGCTTTGCGTTCGCTGATATCGCGCACCACCGCCACGAAGCGCGGCGCGTCCCCCGCCGGCGCCACCAGTTGCAGGTGAATTTCGACCGGAATCAGGCGCCCGGAACGATGGCGGTGCACGGTTTCCAGTTTGGCCACCTCTTTGGCCCCGCTTTTCAAAGGCGCAATCAAGGCATCGAAACGGGCGCGGTCGTACTCCGGCTTCAGATCCAGCGGCGTCATGGTCATCAGCTCCTCGGCGGAATAACCCACCTGCTCCACCGCGCCGCGGTTAACATAGAAAAACAACAAGCTGTCGGGATCGAACATGAACACGCAGTCCATGGTGCGGTCCAGCGTCTGCTTGATCCGCCTGAGTTCTTTTTCCACGGTGATGCTGCGGGTGACGTCGGTGCGGATCGATATGTAATGACTGGGTTTGCCCCGCTCATCCAGGGACGGGACAATGGTAGTGGTCACCCAATAAAAAGACCCGTCTTTCTTGCGGTTCTTGAACTCGCCCTGCCAGACGCGCCCCCGGGCGATGGTGCGCCACATCTCCCGGAAATACGCCGGTGAATGTTCATTGGATTTGACAATCCGATGGTTCTGCCCCAGCAACTCCTCGCGGCTGTATTGGCTGATCTCGCAGAATTTGTCGTTGGCATAGGTGATGCGCCCCGTGACATCGGCCACGGAGACAATAGCGTGTTGGTCAAGCGCGAATTGCTGGTCTCTCAGCGCTTTGTGGGTATCAAACAAGCGACGCGACACCTTGTTCAGCGCGCGCCCGAGCTGCTCGAACTCCATCGCCCCGCGATCCAGCTCAATTTGTGCTCCCTCAGCACGGTCCAGATTCCCCGCGAAGCGGGCCGCGGCGTTGACGGAGGCCATGCGCCGACGCAACCAGGCCGTCAACAAGACGATACTGATCACGGTGGCCAGGACGCCTTCCAGCGCGCTGTTGGCGACGATCTCCCCTTGCAGAGCCGTTATGGGTTCGTTGCAGTAGCGCAGCCGCAACCAGCCCCGGAGCTGCTCATCCCCGATGGGTTGCCACCGCACCCAGTACGTCCCCTTGTCCTCGAACACCCCCCGCGCCACGGAAGGTGGCGCCCCTGCGTCGGAAGACGGAAACGCACCGGGGGTGTCAGCGGCAGCGAAAGCCAGGAGGCGGCCGCCGGCATCGGTGATGCGTGCATCCAGCAAGCCGGGGAAATCAACGACATGGGCCAGAAGTCTTTCAATTTCTTTGCGCTCGCCGCCACTGGAGAAGTGATTCGCTACACGCGCGATATTGACAGCGAGTATCTGCACTTCCTTGAGCAAGTTGCTCTCGGCGAGGCGGGCATGGGTATGGGCCACGTACCAGGTGTGGCCGATCAGCGTGACGGCAATGAGCGCCCCACTGAACAGCGGCACCTGAAAATAAAACCGTTCGGGCCAGAGCCGGCGTGCCCAAACAAGCACCTTCCGGAACAATGGCGGAGCGGTGTCAAATGACATGGGGCACAGCCGCGACCCCCTCAGCCCGACAGCAGGCGCCCGATGGACTCGAGCAGAACAACGGGGGAAAAGGGTTTTTCCAGGGTAAGGTTGGCGCCCAGTTTTTCCGCGGCTTTGAGGTAGGTGTCACCGAAGCCGCGATTGCCGCCGGACATGGCAATGATGGGCACGGCCTTGTCACGCCGGCGAACCTCCATGATCAGCTCGATGCCTTCCTTGCCCGGCATGACCAAATCGGAAACAAGCAGCGCAGGACGCTGTTCGTCAAACGCCGCCAGCCCCTGGGTACCATCGGCGGCGGCGGTAACGCGAAAGTCTTCGCCTTCCAGAAACTCCACCAGGAACTGGCGAAACTGCTCATCGTCGTCGACGACCAAAATATTGTGGGGATGGACAGCTGGCACGGTGCGCACTCGACAAGGAACTGCTGGACGATCCAGGGCAAAAATGTATTTTTTGACGATGTCGACTGAGACGGGGAAAACTTTACGACAGCGGACACCGGCTGCCGGAGGAAGAAACGCTTTGTAAGATTCGAAGAGGCAGGAATCGAAGCAGGACAGCCCGGCGGGGCAAAGAAATGGTAGGCGCGATTGGACTCGAACCAACGACCCCCACCATGTCAAGGTGGTGCTCTAACCAGCTGAGCTACGCGCCTCCCGAAAGAGGGCCGCACCTTAGCATAAAGCCCGAGCCGGAAACAAGCAGAATCTGATCAGCACCTCATGCTTCTTCGATGTCGGGAAGGCCGAAGCCGCTTTCCCGCGCCCGGCGCAATTGATCCCGAATCGCGGCGGCCTGCTCAAACTCCAGATTGCGGGCGTGCTCCAGCATTTTCTGTTCCAGCGCCTTGAGGGTTTTGGCCAGTTTCTCCGGCGGCATGCGGGCAAAAGGCAGGCTGGCCCCGGCCACCTTTGCATACCGCTGCGGCGTGGGGGACGCACCGGGACAGGCGCCTTCCATGATATCGGCCACCTGCTTGCGGATGCTCTGGGGCGTGATGCCGTGCCTGGCATTGAAGGTCAGCTGTTTGTTGCGGCGGCGCCCGGTTTCATCCAGCGCCCGTTGCATGGACCCGGTCACCGTGTCGGCGTACAAAATGGCCATGCCGTTGACGTTGCGGGCAGCCCGGCCGATGGTCTGGATCAGCGAGCGGTCGGAGCGCAGAAAACCCTCCTTGTCGGCATCAAGTATGGCCACCAGGGAGACTTCGGGAATATCCAGACCCTCGCGCAGCAGATTGATGCCCACCAGCACATCGAACGCCCCCAGGCGCAAATCGCGGATGATCTCCACCCGCTCCACGGTATCGATATCCGAATGCAGATAGCGCACCCGCACCCCGTGCTCGTTCAGGTAGTCGGTGAGATCCTCCGCCATGCGTTTGGTCAGTGTGGTCACCAGCACCCGCTCCTGCCGGTCCACCCGGACCTTGACCTCCGACAGCAGGTCGTCCACCTGGGTCAAAGCCGGGCGCACTTCCACTTGCGGGTCCACCAGGCCGGTGGGCCGCACCACCTGCTCCACCACCTGCCCGGACTGCGCCAGCTCGTAGTCGCCCGGTGTGGCAGACACGTAAATCACCTGCGGCCGGCGCCGCTCGAATTCCTCGAAGCGCAGCGGCCGGTTGTCCAGGGCCGAGGGCAGGCGAAAGCCGTACTCCACCAAGTTCTCTTTGCGCGAGCGGTCGCCCTTGTACATGGCCCCCACCTGGGGCACGGTGACGTGGCTTTCGTCGATCACCATGATCGCGTCCCCGGGCAGATAATCCAGCAAGGTCGCCGGCGGCTCCCCGGCTGCGCGGCCCGCCAGGTGACGGGAGTAGTTTTCAATTCCGGGGCAATGCCCCAGCTCAAGCAGCATTTCAACATCCAGCCGGGTGCGCTCCTCCAGCCGTTGGGCCTCCACCAGTTTGTTGGCCGCGCGGAGCTGCGCCAACCGCTCGCGCAGCTCGTCTTTAATGCGCTCCACCGCCGCCAGAACCCGGTCCCGCGGGGTGACGTAGTGGCTTTTGGGATAAATGGTGATGCGCGGCAGCTTGCGGGTGACGGCACCGGTGAGCGGGTCGAAGGCGGCCAGGCTCTCCACCTCGTCGTCAAACAGCTCCACCCGGATGGCCTCCAGTTCCGACTCCGCCGGATAGATATCCACCACCTCACCCCGCACCCGGTAAGTGCCGCGGCGCAGCTCCATGTCGTTGCGGGTGTATTGCAGCTCCGCCAGGCGCCGCAGGATGGCGCGCTGGTCCACCCGCTCACCACGGGACAGATGCAACAGCATGCTCATATAGGCGTCGGGATCGCCCAGGCCGTAAATGCAGGACACCGAGGCCACGATGATGGCGTCGCGCCGTTCCATCATGGCCTTGGTGGCGGACAGGCGCATCTGCTCAATGTGGTCGTTGATGGAGGCGTCTTTTTCGATGTAGGTGTCGGAGGCCGGCACGTAGGCCTCGGGTTGGTAGTAGTCGTAGTACGAGACGAAATATTCCACCGCATTGCGGGGAAAGAAGCTTTTCATTTCCCCGTAGAGCTGGGCCGCCAGGGTTTTGTTGGGAGCCAGGATCAGGGCCGGGCGTTGCACGGCCGCAATCACATTGGCAATGGTGAAGGTTTTGCCCGAGCCGGTCACCCCCAACAGGGTCTGACCCGCCAGGCCCGCATCCAGCCCGTCCACCAATTGGGCAATGGCAGCGGGCTGGTCACCCGCGGGGGCGAAACCGGTAGCAATGGCAAAAGGTCTGATGGAATCACTCATGGGGATTTATGGCACGGGCGGCATTGCAGTATAGTTACCGGGCATGACCAAAACTTACAGGACCGCCCCTTGGACGTACAGCTTTCCACCCGAGTTCAGCGCATCAAGCCCTCCCCCACCCTGGCCGTCACCACCCGCGCGGCAGAATTGCGCGCGGCGGGCCAGGATATCATCGGCCTGGGCGCCGGCGAGCCGGACTTCGACACCCCGGACCATATCAAAGCCGCCGCCATCGCCGCCATTCGCAACGGCGCCACCAAATACACCGCCGTAGACGGCACCAGTGAACTCAAACAGGCGGTGGCGGCCAAGTTCAAGCGGGAAAACGGTCTGGATTACGGGCTGAACCAAATCCTGGTCTCCGTGGGCGGCAAGCAGAGCTTTTTCAACCTCGCCCAGGCCCTGCTCAACCCCGGCGATGAAGTGATCATACCGGCGCCCTACTGGGTCTCCTACCCGGACATGGTGATGCTGGCCGACGGCATTCCAGTGGTGGTGTTCGCCGGCCTCGGGCAGGGCTTCAAAATCACCCCTGCGCAGTTGGAGGAAGCCATCACCCCGCTGACCCGCCTGCTGGTGCTCAACAGCCCGTCCAACCCCACCGGCGCGGCCTACAGCCGGGCGGAACTGCTCGCCCTGGGGGAAGTGCTGCGGCGCCATCCCCAGGTGCTGATCGCCAGCGACGACATGTACGAACACATCCGCTGGGGCGACGAACCTTTCGTCAACATCGTCAACGCCTGCCCCGACCTTTACGAGCGCTGCATCGTCCTCAACGGCGTCTCCAAAGCCTACGCCATGACCGGCTGGCGTATCGGCTACGCCGCCGGTCCGGCCCAGCTCATCGAAGCGATGAAAAACATCCAGTCCCAGAGCACCTCCAACCCCTGCTCCATCTCCCAGGCCGCGGCCCGCGCCGCGCTGGAAGGAGACCAGAGCTTCATCCAGACCACCCGCGCCGCCTTCAAAGAACGGCACGACTTCGTGGTGGCCGGACTCAACGCCATCGACGGGGTGGAATGCGCCGCGGGACAAGGCACATTTTATGCCTTTCCACGGGTGCAGGCCGTTATCGACCGCCTGGCCGGCGTCGGTTCCGATGTGGAGCTGTGCGAACGGCTGCTCGGGGACGCCGGCGTCGCCCTGGTGCCCGGTTCGGCCTTTGGCGCGCCGGGCTATATGCGCTTGTCATTCGCCGCCGACATGGCCACGCTGCACGATGCCATGACCCGGTTGCAGAACACCCTTTGATGGCCGCCGCAGGCGCAATCGGGAGAACCGCCAATGAAAAGAACATCCCCCCCCCTCACCCACCAGCAGGGGCTCACCCTGCTGGAAGCCCTGAGCACCGTTACCATCGCCGCCATTTTGCTTACCGTCGCGGTCCCGAACATGCAGGATTTCATCGCCAGCAACAGAATGAGCGCCCACGTCAATGAGCTGGCCGCCGATCTCTACTTCGCCCGGGCCCATGCCGTCAACAACCGTGCCCAGGTCTACGTCTGCCCCAGCGCCGACGGCAGCAGCTGCGCCGGCACCGCGCAGTGGCACCAGGGCTGGATTCTGCTTGCCGAAAAAGACGGTGACAATGCCCTCAGCACCGGTGACAAGGTGTTCCGCAAAAGCCTGGGTTTTAACAGCCGTTTCGAGGCCAATGGCAGTTCATCGCAGCCCATCGAATATTTTGCCGACGGTCAGACCGCCGGCACCAACCTCACCATCACGGTGTGCGACAAGAACGCCGTCGTTGAAACCCGCACCTTGACGCTGAGCAACGAAGGCCGACTGCGCATCGACAAGACCGGCACTGCCGGATGCAGCTGAACCCACAAAAAAACCGCCCTCAGGCGGTTTGTTTCAATGTCAGCGAGTTTGGCTCCCCAGCGCGGACTCGAACCACGGACCCGGTGATTAACAGTCACCTGCTCTACCAACTGAGCTACTGGGGAATGGCCAGATTCGGCAGGCGGCATATGTTACTGAGCTGCCCTGTTTGGGTCAATATATTTGTTGGCCGCCACCGCTGAGCGTGGCTGGCACCAGACGGCCCTGAGGTGCATCCGGCGTGAAGTCCCGTTTCAAATCCCGAAAGCCCATGCTCAGCGAGGAAGAGCGCGCGCTGTTCCGCGCCGCGGTGAGCGATGCCAAACCCCTGAAACGAGAGCGGACGGCCATCGCCCGGCCCATGCCCTCCCCTACCCCCAGGCAAAAGCTGCTGGACCAAGGCCGCCTGCGGGAGGAAATGCTGCACGGCAAGCTGGATCCTGCGGATCTGGAGACCGGGGAAGAACTGAACTACCTCCGGCCCGGCATCCCGCGCCTGGTGATGCGGCGTTTGCGCCGCGGGCAATACAGCGTTGGTGCCGAGCTGGATTTGCACGGCTTCACGCTACCCAGGGCGCAGCAGGCACTGGGCGATTTTCTCCGCACCTGCCGGGTCCGCGGCATCCGTTGCGTGCGGATCGTGCACGGCAAGGGTTTGAACTCCCCCGACGGCGTACCCGTTATCAAGCTCAAGCTGCAACATTGGCTGCGCCAGCGCCGTGAGGTGCTGGCCTATTGCTCAGCCCGGCCGGTGGACGGCGGCGCCGGCGCCTTGTATGCCTTGTTGGAACGCCGCTAGGAGCGGACCGGCGCTGGGCCTGACCGGCTCCATGTGCGAAAATATCCGCCCCAGGTGCGCTGGACGGCGTGCTTTTGCGTTCGTGACGGTTCCGCTTGCCCGCTCCCCCTTTTGCAACAGGCGGCGTCTGGCAGCTTGTTGAAAAGCTCCGTTTTTCAACATCCTGTTGTCAACCCGGCAATTAATAGTCAAACCGAACCGTAACTTACGCGCATTACGAATCTTTTGGCCATACCCAGTAGTCATGACGAGCCCACAGCGCCCCACCCCGTTTCACCCCACGCTGCCAAAAACCTGCCGGCCTGAACGCTGGTCCGGCCTGTATGCCGCCGCCTTCAGTTTTGCGGTAAGCCACGCCGCCCGCCTGCACCATGCACCCATCGCCGTGGTCACGGCGGACATGCAGGAAGCCGCCCGCCTGCTGACGGAACTGAACTTCTTTATCGCCGACCCGGAACACTGCCCGGTGCTGGGCTTTCCCGACTGGGAAACCCTGCCCTACGACATTTTCTCACCCCACCAGGACATCATTTCGCAGCGCCTGGAGGCCCTCTACCACCTGCCGGAGTTAAAGCGCGGCATACTGGTGCTGCCGGTCAGCACCTTGATGCAGCGGGTGGCACCGCGGAGCTTTTTGCAGCAACACAGCCTGGTGCTGGATGTGGGCCAGAATTTGTCCCTGGAAGGCATGCGCCACCGTCTGAACGCCAGCGGATACCGCTGCGTGTCGCAGGTGCAGGAACACGGCGAGTTCGCCGTCCGCGGCGGCCTGCTGGATCTCTACCCCATGGGCGCCAAAGCGCCCTACCGCATTGAGTTGTTCGATGAACAAATCGACAGCCTGCGCACCTTCGACCCGGAGACCCAGCGCTCGCAAGACAGTGTGGCGCACATCCGTTTGCTGCCCGCCCGGGAATTTCCATTGGACGAGGCAGCCATCAGCCGCTTCCGCCAGGCCTTCCGCACGCGTTTCGAAGGCAATGCCCACAACAACCCCCTGTACCGCGATGTGAGTGACGGCCTGGCGCCCGCGGGCATCGAATACTATCTGCCCCTGTTTTTCGAGCAGACGGAAACCCTGTTCGACTATCTGCCCCCGCGCACCCTGGTGCTCAACACGGCGGGCGTGGCGACGGCCGCAAAGCGCTTTTGGAGGGACGTCAGCCTGCGTTATGAATCACTGCGTCACAGCATCGAACGCCCCATTCTCCCACCGGCTGAACTATTTCTCGACGACAGCGCCATAGCCACCGCCAGTGCGGCCTTCCCGCAAATACAGGTGGAATCCTTCGCCGACAACGAAAACAACAGCGTCTACCCGACCCGGCCGCCGCCACCGCTCGTCATCAACGCCCGCGCCGGGCGCCCCGCTGAAACCCTGCTCAGGTTCCTGGACGATTTCCCCGGCCGGGTACTGTTTGCGGCGGAAACCCCGGGGCGGCGCGAGACCCTGCTGGACCTCCTGCACGCCCACAAGCTGCGCCCCCGGCAATTCGAGCGCTGGGGTGACTTCATGGCCGGGGACGCCAGGCTGGGCATTGCCGTCGCGCCGCTGGAACAAGGCATGTTACTAGAGGATCCGCCCCTTGCCGTCATCAGTGAAACCCAGCTCTTCGGCGAACAAGTGGTACAACGCCGCCGCCGGCAAAAACGCGGCCGCGATTCCGATGCCGTGGTGCGCGATCTCACCGAACTGGCCGAGGGCGCACCGGTGGTGCACGAAGACCACGGCGTGGGTCGTTACCTGGGCATGCAGACCCTTACCGTGGGCGGCATCGAGACGGAATTTCTCACCATTGAATACGCCGGCGGTGACAAGCTGTACGTGCCCGTCTCCTCGCTGAATTTGATCAGCCGCTACAGCGGTGCCGCCCCCGACCAGGCCCCGCTGCACAAACTGGGCGGCGAGCAATGGGCCAAGGCCAAACGCAAAGCGGCGGAGAAAGTCCGTGACGTGGCCGCCGAACTGCTGGACATTTACGCCCGCCGCGCCGCCCGCCAGGGCCACGCCTTCCCCGAACCCGACGCCCAATACCGCGCCTTCGCCGCCACCTTCCCCTTCGAGGAAACCCCGGATCAGATGGATGCCATCGACGCCGTCATCAACGACATGCGCAAACCCCAGCCCATGGACCGGCTGGTCTGCGGCGACGTGGGCTTCGGCAAAACCGAAGTGGCCATGCGCGCCGCCGCCCTGGCGGTGCTAAGCGGCAGGCAGGTGGCCGTGCTGGTCCCCACCACCCTGCTGGCGCAGCAGCACTATCAGAATTTCCGCGACCGCTTTGCCGACTGGCCGGTGCAGATCGAATCCCTGTCCCGCTTCCGCTCGGGCAAAGAACAAACGAACGTGATCAAAGGCCTGGCGGACGGCAAGGTGGACATCATCATCGGCACCCACAAACTGCTGCAAGACAGCGTGCGGTTCAAGCGCCTGGGACTGGTGGTCATTGACGAAGAACACCGCTTTGGCGTGCGGCAAAAAGAAAGACTCAAAAGCCTGCGCACCGAAGTGGACATCCTCACCCTCACCGCCACCCCCATTCCGCGCACACTGAACATGTCCATGGCCGGCATGCGCGATTTGTCCATCATCGCCACGCCCCCCTCGCGCCGCCTGGCCATCAAAACCTTCGTGCGGGAATGGAACGCGGATCTGATCCGCGAGGCCTGCTGGCGGGAACTCAAGCGCGGCGGACAGGTATATTTCCTGTACAACGACGTCAAGACCATCGACAAAAAAGCGCGGGAACTGGCGGAGCTGGTGCCCGAAGCGCACATCGCCATCGCTCACGGTCAGATGCGGGAGCGGGAGCTGGAACAGGTGATGTCGGACTTCTACCACCAGCGTCACAACATTCTGGTGTGCACCACCATCATCGAAACCGGCATTGACATTCCCAACGCCAACACCATCATCATCAACCGCGCGGACAAATTCGGCCTGGCCCAGTTGCACCAACTGCGCGGCCGGGTGGGACGCTCCTTTCACCAGGCCTACGCCTACCTGGTGGTGCCTTCCCGCAGCCTCATGACGGCGGACGCCATCAAACGGCTGGAAGCCATCGAGTCGCTGGAAGATTTAGGTGCCGGATTCACTCTGGCCACACACGATTTGGAAATCCGCGGTGCGGGAGAACTGCTCGGCGAAGACCAAAGCGGCCAGATGCAGGAAATCGGTTTTACCCTCTACAACCAACTGTTGGAGCGTGCTGTCGCCGATTTGAAAGCGGGCCGCCAACCGGGTCTGGACACAAGCCTGCACCATGGCGCCGAGGTGGACCTGAACCTGCCCGCCCTGTTGCCCGAAGACTACCTGCCTGACGTGCACTGCCGCCTGGTCATGTACAAACGCATTGCCAATGCCGAAAACCTGGACGCATTAAAGGAATTGCAAGTGGAAATGATCGACCGCTTTGGCTTGTTGCCCGATGCAGCGAAAAACCTGTTCCGGGTGACCGCGCTCAAAATCAAAGCCCAACACCTCGGCATCCGCAAAATCGAGGCAGGCCCCAAAGGCGGACGGCTGATCTTCAACGCCGAGCCCAACATCAATCCCACTGCCATCATCAAACTCATCCAAACCCAGGCCCGGACATTCAAACTGGACGGACAGGAGAAACTGCGCTTTCAGTTGGACTTGAGCGACCGGGAGAAACGCTTTGCAACACTGGAAAACCTGCTGGACGCCTTGTCGGTGAAAGCAGCGGCATAGTGTCATGATCCGCTGCGCCTGGCTGGCATCAGGCGTTAAAAATAGACGCAAAAAAGCCGGCTTGGCATAAACCCAAGCCGGCCCAGGGAAACGCCAAACGGGTCTGCGCTGTTACTCGATAGTCGACAGCAGATCCGGATTCACGACCAGTTTGCGCACGCCGTGCGCATGGTCTTCGTCAAAGGCATTGTCTTTGCACCACTCACCCACGCTGTTGATGTCCACTTTGGCGCACTGCGGGCGCACGCTCCAGGTGACCTGCATCGGCGAGCACTTGTGCTCAGAGTACTTGGGCCCGGTGGTGGAACCCAAAAACTCCACCGGTTTGCCCGTGTTGGTAGGCAGGGCCTTGGGCTGGTGGTAACCGTTGACGATATTGCCATCGTAATCCAGATCATTGAAATCAATCGCATTGGGGTCATTGACCAAAGTGAACACCTGGGTTTCCACCCGCAGGGAGGGATTGGCGCAGGAATCCGACAGGCAGGAGCCCAGACCCGCACCCGGCGCCACGTCACAAGAGGTATGCACCCAATGTACCTCAATGGTGTCACCCGGCTTCAACTCACCGTGTTCGCTTTTGCAAATTGCTTCCTTGGTTGGCGCCAGCTCGGCTTCGCTCAACGATTCGCTGATGCCACATTTATAACCGCTGTCATAACCGTGACCATCACCGTCACCGGCATAAATGGCAAAGGCCGTCGCTTTGTGCTCGGCATTTTTATGAAAATGGATATTGCATAGATTCATCTGGCTGGCCGGCGGCGCCATGCCAAAAATACGCTTGTTGGCACCCGCCTTGCTGTCAATATCGCGAGGCGTTTGCGGACCAAAACCCACGCAAGCCTCACCATCGCCATGACCATGATGCTTGGCTCCCGCCAAGCCCAAGGTGCTCTTGTCGCCCCCGGCAAACGCGCCTGCAGACAGCATCCCCAATGCCACCGCAACCACAAACTGACTTTTCACCTTGACTTTCATCTTTTCCCTCACTCCCTCATTTTCCAGAAAAAACAGTATGTTAATGAATTCATTGACATTCTGCATGGTGTAAAGCGCCTATATACTATCTCAGATAGGAAGATTTACCTAGCATTCATTAAACGTGGCAGTCAGGTG
>DRLM01000142.1 GCA_011375345.1 Gammaproteobacteria bacterium | reverse complement strand
TCAGCCTCAGTGACGTCACCTTCCGTGAATTAAGCGAGCGGGACAGAGTCCGTTACTGGGACAGCGGTGAGCCCGCCGGCAAGGCCGGGGCGTACGGCATCCAGGGCCTGGGCGCGGCCTTTGTCTCCCGTATGTCGGGCAGCTACTCCGGCGTGGTGGGCCTGCCCCTGTTTGAGACGGCGGCCTTGTTGGCGGAATGCGGTTTGGACGTGTGGGCGGGAGAGTGTGGCTGAGTTCATCCGGGCGGCGCTGACTTGAGTGCTTTCTCCCTTGCAGGGGGCTGGGACGGGCTTGTTGCTCAACCCCCACCCTGAATCCTCCCCCTGACCGCCTTTGGGATATACAAGGATGCTGAAAAAGGCCTTCCCGGCCTTTTTCAAGGCCGGCCGCTGCATACGCGGTTTGCGGCGGACGGCAACTGCAAAAAACCCGCACTAAAGTTGCCGTCCCCCGCGGCGAAGTTGTAATCTGCCGGATTCTTTTACAAAGGCGCCCCGATGAGCGAAGAAATTCTCGTCAACATCACGCCCCAGGAAACGCGCATCGCCGTGGTGGAAAACGGCGTCCTTCAGGAAGTTCACATCGAACGCACCCGCCGCCGGGGCCTGGTGGGCAATATTTACAAGGGCAAGGTGAGCCGGGTGCTGCCGGGCATGCAGGCGGCCTTTGTGGAGCTGGGGCTGGAACGGGCGGCGTTTTTGCGGGCCTCGGACATCGTGCCCTTTCCCGAAGAAACCGCCGGCCCCGAGGGGGAAGCGGAGGAAGAACGCCGCGCGCCGCAAATCGGGGAGCTGCTTTCGGAAGGCCAGGAGTTCCTGGTGCAGGTCATCAAAGACCCCCTGGGCACCAAGGGCGCCCGTTTGACCACCCACCTCACTGTTCCCTCCCGCTATCTCGTTTTCATGCCCATGTCCCGCAATCTGGGTGTGTCGCAGAAAATCGAGGACGAGGCCGAGCGCCAGCGGCTGAAAACCATCATGGCCGAGCTGGCGGGCGAGGACATGGATGACGGCGGCTACATCATCCGTACCGCCGCCGAGGGGGCCGACGCGGAGGATCTGCGGGCCGACATGACGTTCCTGCGGCGCCTGTGGGCATCCATCAACGAGCGGGCCGCCTCGGCGGCGGCGGGCACGGTGGTGTACGAGGATTTGTCCCTGGCGCTGCGTTCACTGCGGGATTTGGTGGACGTGGACGTGGAGAAGGTGCGCATTGATTCCCGCGAAACCTTCCGCCGCGCCGTCAGCTTTGCCGAGCAGTTTGTGCCCCAGGTGGCACCACGGATCGAATATTACCCCGGTGAGCGGCCCATCTTCGATCTCTACGGCGTCGAAGACGAAATCCAGCGCGCGCTGGACCGCAAGGTGCCGCTCAAATCCGGCGGCTATCTGATCATCGATCAGACCGAAGCCATGACCACCATTGATGTCAACACCGGTGCCTACGTGGGGCACCGCACCCTGGAAGAGACCATCTTCAAGACCAACCTGGAAGCCGCCCAGACTATCGCCCGGCAGCTGCGGCTGCGCAACCTGGGCGGCATCATTATTATCGATTTCATCGATATGGTGGAGGACGAGCACAAGCAGCAGGTGCTGGCCGCCCTGGAAAACTATTTGCAGCGGGACCGGGCCAAAAGCCATGTGTGCGAAGTCTCCGGTTTGGGTTTGGTGGAAATGACCCGCAAACGGACCCGCGAGAGTCTGGAGCATGTGCTGTGCGCGCCTTGTCCCACTTGCGACGGGCGCGGTGCGCTGAAAACGGCCGAAACGGTCTGTTATGAGATTTTTCGCGAACTGTTGCGCGAAGCCCGTCAGTTCGATGTGCAACAATTTCTGGTGCTGGCCTCGCAGGAGGTGGTCGATTTGCTGTTGGATGAAGAGTCCACCAGCTTCGCCGAATTGGAAGCCTTTATTGGCAAACCCATCAAGCTGCAAGTGGAGGCCCTCTACACCCAGGAGCAATTCGACGTGGTGTTGATGTAGCCCGGCGCGCGCCCGTCACTTCTTCCCCATGGCCGCTGTCAAAGTCCAGCCCAAACGCCCCCGGACCCGCGCTGTGGCCCGCCACTGTTGGCGCAGCGCCGGCCTGCTGGTGGTGGCCCTCGCGGTGCTGGTGACCGCCTTGCGCCTGTTGCTTCCCCTGGCCGGTAACTACAGGCAGGACATTGCCGACTGGGTGAGCGAGGCCCTGGGGCAAGAAGTGGCTATCGAAAAAATGCGCGCCGGCTGGCACGGCTTCGGGCCCACATTGGTGTTGCAGGGTGTCACCCTCTTCGGCGAACAGCACCAAGCGCTGCTGAAAGTGGCCCTCGCCCGCGTGGATGTCGACCTGTTTGCCTCCCTTCTCAACGGCCAGCTCACCCCGGGCCGGCTGACCGTGCGCGAAGTGGAACTGGTGGTGGTGCGGGAACACGACGGTCACTTAAGCATCGGCGGCGTCAGGCAGACCGGCACGGGGGAGGACGGCGCCCTCGCCCGCTGGCTGAACAACCAGCGCTGGCTGGCGCTGGAAAACAGTATCGTGCATTGGCGCGACCTGAAGCACGATGGCCTGTCGCTGGAGTTTCGCGGGGTGGACTTGGAACTGCGCCGCAACGGTGCCCGGCGGGTGATACGGGGCGGTGCGGAACTTCCCGGGGAACTGGGCCAGCGTTTCACGTTCAGCGCCGAAGTGTTCGGTGCCCTGGATCAGCCGCGGCTGTGGGAGGGGCGCGCCTATGTGCGGGGCCAGCGCCTGCGCCCGGGGGCGGTTCTGGCCGCAGCGCCCCCGCTGAATGTGCGCATTCCCCGGGGCGACCTGGATTTTGACCTGTGGGTGCACTGGTCCCAGGGGCAGGCCACCCTGGTGGAAGGCAGTTTTACCGCCCGTGATCTGGCCGTGGCCGCCGCCGCGCACCACGCGTCCACGGCGCTGTTGCGGCTGGTCCAGGGCCAGTTGCGCTGGCAGCAGCAGACCGGGACCGGCTGGGCTCTGGATCTGAGCCGCCTGTTTCTGGTATCCGCCGCGGCGCCCCTGCCTCCGCCGCCGGCGCAGTTGCGGCTCGAATACCACGCCGGGGGCGAAGGGGCGGGCCGGCTTGAGGCCGGCCTGAGCCGGATTCGGGCAGAGGAGCTGGCCCGGCTGTGGATCCAGGGGGGCTGGGGGGCGGAGCAGGCCCGCGCAACGGTCCGGGCGGCGGCCGTGGAAGGCGAGTTCAAAAATGTGTACCTGCGGCTGGAGTGGTCAGGGGACACAGCGCCCCGCTGGCTGGTGCGCGGCGAGTTTGAAGACACCGGCAGCCAGGCCCATGGCCGTGTCCCGGGGGGACGGGGTTTCAGCGGTTCGGTGGTCAGCGACAATCAACGGGGGGTGTTGCGCCTGGACAGCCGGGGCGCCGTGTTCAGCAGCCATTTGTTCCGGGAAAGCCTGCCGGTGGGCCGTTTGCAGACGGTTTTGTATTGGCACCGCGAAGGGGGGGGCTGGCGGCTGCGCGCCCCCGATATCCGGTTGGAAAACGAGGATATCAAAATCCGTGCCGCCCTCAATTTGTCCCTGCCGGGGAACGGGCACTCGCCGGATGTGGATTTCGTGGCAGGCTTCGACGAGGCGCATCTGGAGCACGCCTCCCGTTATCTTCCCGCCGCCGTCATGCCTCCCAGGCTCGCAGCGTGGCTGGACCGGGCCGTGGTGGGCGGCCGGGCCGGCCAGGGGGCGGTGCAACTGCGGGGGCCGCTCAGGCAGTTTCCTTTTGACCAGGGCGGGGGACGGTTTGAAGTGCGCTTCAACGTGCGGGACGGCATTTTGGAGTATATGCGCGACTGGCCCCGCCTGGAGGAGGTGGAAGCGGGCTTTTTGTTTCGCGGCCGCAGCCTGGACGTTGAAGTGGCCGCGGCCAAAACCCGGCACGGGGACATCGACGAGGCCCGCCTGCGCATTCCCGATTTCAAGGCCAGGCCCGCCGTGCTCATCATAGACGGAACAGCGCGGGGGGACGCCAGTGACGCCATCGACTTTGTGCGCGAGACCCCCCTGCGCAAGCGGCTGGGCAAAGTGGTGGCCCACATGGAGGCCAGCGGCGAGGCCCGGCTGCGTCTGGAGATGAAATGGCCGTTGGGCACCCGCAAGCCGCTTGTCAAGGGCTCCCTGGCCGTGCGCGACAGCCGTTTGCGCCTGCGGGACGCCGACCTCCTGTTCACCCAGGTCAATGGCGCACTGGACTTTGACCAGCACGGTTTCAGCGCCGAGAAACTCAGCGGCCGGATTCTGGGACAGCCTGCGGAAGTCAGCATCCGCCAGGAGCTCGGTGAGGCCGGCCGGGTCACCGTGTTCGACGGGCAGGGCGAGGCGGCGGTGCGTACGGTGGCGGATCGCTTTGCCCCCTTTTTAGTGCCCTACCTCTCCGGGGCGGCGGCCTGGCAGGGGAGTCTCCGCCTGCCCGGCCGGGGCGGCGCAGCCGCGGAGCTGTCGGTGTCGTCCACCCTGGCCGGGGCGCGCCTGGCCTTGCCCCGGCCCCTGGGCAAGGCCGCCGGGGAGGTGCGTGCCCTGACTTTGCGCGTGCCCTTGCCGCCCGCGGTCGAACGCCCCCTCCGTTTTGATTACGGCGGCGTGTTGGCGGGCGTCCTGGCGCTGGGCGGGCCGGCGGGTGCGCCCTGGCGCGGCGAGCTGCGTTTCGGGGCGGCGCCCGCGGTGGTGCCCGAGGCGCCCACCTTGCGCCTGGCCGGCGTGCTCCCCTATTTTTCCTACCAGGACTGGGAACCGCTGTTGTGGCCGCCCGAAAAAAACCGGGCAGCGCCGGGACCGGTGGGACTTGTGGATCTGGCGATCACGCAGGCGGTCTATTCGGGCCGCGTCTTTCACGATGTCCGGCTCAGCGCCCGGCGTGGCGCCCAGGCCTGGGAGGCAGACGTCAAGGCCCGCGAGGTGGCCGGCCGGGTGCGCTTGCCCCATGACCTCAGCCAGGCGGTGGTGGCAAACCTCACGCATTTGGAACTGGTGCGCCTGAACGGCGGGCAAGGCAAGGGGACGGGCGCGGATCCGCGCCGCCTGCCGCCCCTGGAGCTGGACGTTCAGGCGCTGCGCTACGGCGCCCTGGAGCTGGGCCGCCTGCGCCTGCGGGCGTCCCGCATCCCCACCGGCTTGCGTTTTGACGACATAAGCACGGTGGCGCCGGCATGGCGCTTCACGGGGCAGGGAAGCTGGTTGTGGGAAGGTGGTGGGCCCCATTCTTCCTTCACCATCAGTCTGGATGCGGACGATGCCGGCGGGGTGCTCGCCGGGCTGGGCTACGGGGACATGATCCAGTCCGGCAAGGGCAGTGCCACCCTGGCCCTGCATTGGGATGGGCCGCCAGCCGCCTTCGATCTGGCCCGCGCCCAGGGGAGCATCGAGTTCGATATCAAAAAAGGCCGCATGCTGGAAGTGGACCCCGGTGCCGGCCGCTTGTTGGGCCTGCTCAGTTTTCAGGCCCTGCCACGGCGGCTGGCGCTTGATTTTTCGGACTTTTTCAAAAAAGGCTTTGCCTTCGACCGCCTTGGCGGCCTGTTTGCTGTGGAAGATGGCAATGCCTATACGGAGAATCTGTTCATGGAAGGGCCGGCGGCCACCATCGTTGCCCGGGGCCGGGTGGGCATCGCCACGGAGGACTATGATCAACGGGTGATCGTGGTGCCCCACGTCTCCGCCGGCCTGCCCCTGGCCGGGGCCATCGCCGGGGGGGTGGGCGCCGGCGTGGCGGTGCTGTTTCTCGAACGTTTGCTCAAACCCAAGATCGATGAACTAACTCGGGTAGAATACCGGGTCACGGGACCGTGGCGGGCGCCGGTGATCGAGCGCGTCGCCACGGCGGGCACCGCGCCGGCGGGAAGTGAGACACAACAATAAGGATTCCGCTTTCCAGCCGGGAACCACAACAACAACGACCCACAACCGTCTGGGTTCAGCGCCCGGGGAAGCGGCGCCGGTGGCCGCTTCAGGCGCAACCCCAACCCGGACTGGGTGCAGATCTCATCGCAGGGAGCCTCATCTATGAAGCAGTTATGGCTGTATAGCGCCGCAGTGTTGACCGGCATGCCGGCGATGGCGCAGGACTATTATCTGGGCGCCGATGTCTGGGCGGCGCCGCGCAGCGGGGCCGTGGTTCTGGCCATGGCGCCGGTGGCCGCGGCCGTGCGGCACTATCTGGGCGCGCCGGACCAGCGGTTGATTCTCAGCTATCCCGGTGGCGAAAGCGGGAATCTGTGGGCCAGCGAGTTGCGTGACTGGCTGGTGGCTCTGGGCCTGCCTTCGGCCCGTCTCCAGCTTCAGGCGGGGGCGGCGGACAGCGACCGGATCCGGCTCAGCGTGCGTCCGCTGGACGTGGACACCCTCCCCGTTCCGGCACCCAGGGAGGCGCCATGAGTCTCGTCGCAGCAATCCAAATGGCCTCCGGGCCCAATGTGAAGGCCAACCTTATCGAGGCCGGCCGCCTGATCGCCCAGGCGGCGGATCAGGGCGCCAAACTGGTGGTGTTGCCGGAGAACTTTGCCATCATGGGCCACTCCGAACAGGACAAGGTCAAACAGCGCGAGGGCGACGGCCAGGGTCCCATTCAAGCCTTTCTCGCCGAGCAGGCTGCCCGGCACGGCGTGTGGCTGGCCGGCGGCACCGTGCCCCTGGAGGCGGCGGATCCGGCCAAGGTGCGGGCGGCTTGCCTGCTGTTCAATGAGCGCGGCGAGCGGGTGGCCCGGTACGACAAAATCCATTTGTTTGACGTGCATATCGAAGCCACAGGGGAAAACTACCAAGAGTCCCTGACCATCGAGCCGGGCACCGCCGCGCCGGTGGTGGACACCCCCTTCGGCCGCATGGGCCTGGCGGTGTGTTACGACCTGCGGTTCCCTGAGCTGTTTCGCTGCCTGCTGGATCAGGGCCTGGAGCTGCTGGTGGTGCCCTCGGCCTTTACCGCCATCACCGGCTCTGCCCATTGGGAGATTCTGGTGCGGGCGCGGGCGGTGGAAAACCTCTGTTACATGGTGGCCGCCGCCCAGGGCGGCTATCACGCCAACGGCCGCGAGACCCACGGCGACAGCATGATCGTCGACCCCTGGGGCGTGGTGCTGGACCGCCTGCCGCGGGGCTCCGGCGTGGTGATGGCGGAGCTGGACAGGGATTGCATCGACAGCATCCGGCGCAACTTTCCCGCCACCGATCACCGGCGCCTCCACTGCCGCCTGCCGGCATGATTGGCGGCTTTTCAGCCCCGGGTGCAGGTCAGTGTGTCCCATCGGGCCTGGGAATCCGCCGCCGGGCCCGTTGTGCTTTGTTTTGCACCGGGGGATGGCGGCCCCGGTGACGATCATTGTCAATAAAACGGAACGGATCAAAACATGACACATGCGCCCCTAGATGTGGCAAGAGAGCTGATTCTCGCTCCCGCCGGCCTGGCGGAAAGAGAGCTGGAAACCGTGTTGCACGCGTTGTTGCTGCGTTCGGTGGACAGCGCGGATTTGTACTTCCAGAGCAGCCGCTATGAGAGCTGGTCTTTGGACGACGGCATCGTGAAAAGCGGCAGTCACGGCATCGACCGGGGTGTGGGCGTGCGGGCGGTCAGCGGGGAAAAAACCGGCTTTGCCTATGCCGATGAAATCCTGATGCCGGCCCTGACCCAGGCTGCGGACGCGGCCCGGGCCATCGCCGGCCGGGGTGGTTTGGGGGCCGTGCAGGCTTGGCGGGCGCAGGCCCAGCACCAGCTCTATCCCGCCCTGGATCCCCTGGACACCTTGTCGGCGGCAGACAAGGTGGCTTTGCTGCACGCAGTGGATGCCGAAGCCCGCCGGCAGGATTCGCGAGTGAAGCAGGTGATGGTCAGCCTGGCAGGTGAGCACGATGTGGTGCTGGTGGCGGCCAGCGATGGCACCCTGGCGGCCGATGTGCGCCCCCTGGTGCGCCTCAACGTCAGCGTGGTGGCCGAGGCGGGCGGCCGGCGCGAGCAGGGGACGGCGGGGGGCGGCGGCCGTCATGGCTACCAGAGCTTTGTGGGTGAGCGCAGCCTGGCTCTTGCGCGCGAGGCGGTGCGCCAGGCCCTGGTCAACCTGGAGGCCGGTGATGCACCCGCCGGCACCATGACGGTGGTGCTGGGGCCGGGCTGGCCCGGCGTGTTGCTGCACGAAGCGGTGGGTCACGGCCTGGAGGGCGATTTCAACCGCAAAGGCAGCTCGGCCTTTGCCGGCCGGATCGGCGAGCGGGTGGCATCACAGTGGTGCACCGTGGTGGATGATGGCACCCTGGACGGCCGCCGCGGCTCCCTGAATGTGGACGACGAAGGCACACCCACCCAGTGCACGGTGTTGATCGAGCGGGGCGTGCTCAAAAGCTATATGCAGGACAAACTCAACGCCCGTTTGATGAACACCGCGCCCACCGGCAACGGCCGCCGCGAGTCCTACGCTCATTTGCCCATGCCGCGCATGACCAACACCTACATGCTGGCGGGCGAACACGAGCCGGGGGAGATTATCGCCTCGGTGGACAAAGGCCTGTACGCGGTGAACTTCGGCGGTGGCCAGGTGGACATCACCTCGGGCAAATTCGTGTTTTCCGCCAGCGAGGCATATCTGATCGAAAATGGCAAAGTGACCCGGCCCGTCAAAGGCGCCACCCTGGTCGGCAACGGTCCCGATGTGCTCACCCGCGTGTCCATGGTGGGCAACGACCTGAAGCTGGACGAAGGTGTGGGCACCTGCGGCAAAGAAGGACAAAGCGTGCCCGTGGGGGTGGGCCAGCCGACCTTGAAAATTGATGGCCTGACGGTGGGCGGCACCAGCGCCTGAGGGCACTTTTGAGCACACAGGGCGCACAGGACCTGCGGAGAAAAGGTGATCGGGGGCAACTGCCCGGCGTGCGTTTCACGCCCGGTTCCAAACCACCCTCAGTGGCCTTCCTGCACCCTCCCCTTTTTGGAGCGGGGGCCCGGGGTGGGGGACGGACAGCGCCATGCCGTTGCCAAGCGCGTGACGCCAGTGGCCGGCATGGCTGCGCTCCCGCAATATCTTCCACATCCGTGTCCTGTGCGCCCGCAGCGGTTGACGCAAAAAACAAACGGAGCAAACCATGAGCCAATCGGACAACGCCAATCTGCCTGCCCACGGGGAACTGGCCGCTATCGTGCAGACGATATTGGCGGAGGCCCGGCGCCTGGGGGCGTCGGCGGCGGAAGCCGGGGTCAGTGTTGAAAGCGGTTTGTCGGTCACGGCGCGGCGGGGCGAAGTGGAGACGGTGGAACACAACTGCGACAGGAGCCTGGGCGTGACGGTGTACTTTGGTCAGCGCAAAGGTGCTGCCAGCAGCTCGGATTTCTCCGCTGCCGCCGTCACCGAAACGGTGGGCGCCGCCTGCGCCATCGCCCGCCATACGGCGCAGGATCCGTGCGCAGGCCTGGCCGATCCGGAGCGTCTGGCCAAGACGGTGCCGGACTTGGATCTCTATCACCCCTGGCCGCTCAGCCCTGAGCAGGCCATCGCGCTGGCCCTGGAATGCGAAGGGGCCGCCCTGGCGGTGGACCCGCGCATCAGCAACTCCGAAGGGGCAACGGTGTCCAGCCACAGCGGTCGCCGGGTGTACGGCAACAGCCACGGGTTCCTGGGCGGCTATCCCAGCTCGCGCCACAGCCTGAGCTGCGCAGTCATCGGCGAAGACGGCCGGGGGATGCAGCGGGATTACTGGTATACCGTGGCCCGCGACAGCACCCGGCTGGAAGCGCCCCGCAACGTTGGCCGCCGCGCCGGTCAGCGTACCGTGCGGCGCCTCAACGCGCGCCGCCTGGCCACCTGTGAAACGCCGGTGATTTATGCCGCCGAAGTGGCGG
>DRLM01000141.1 GCA_011375345.1 Gammaproteobacteria bacterium | reverse complement strand
GTCGCTGCTCGATACGGTGCGACGACTCCAGTGTGTCTCATGAACCGCCGGATGCGGAACCGCACGTCCGGTGGTGTGAGAGGACGGCGGGGGTGACCCCGCCTCCTACTCGATCGCCCGGCACGGCCGCACTCCTGGAGGTGCAAGTCCTCCCGTAAGCTGGTGACAGCGAACGAAGCCATGACCTCAACTTATCGGACCGCCCGGCGCTAACCCGCATGCCGGGTGGTGTGGAAGGGGCCCGGTCAGGTTCCCCGGCCGCCCCTATCCCGATTTACGCGCCACGCCTGATATGCACGCCGTGACTGGGGGTGCGCCCCGGGCTGGGGGCTGACGTGGGGGTGGATGCCCCCCTCCCGGCCCGGCAGGGGGAACGGTCAGCCCAAGGGCCAGGGTACCCGCCGCGAGGAGGGAAGCACCGATCCCCAAAGGCAAAGCACTGACCCGTCCGGGTTCAAGGCCCACACCTCAGGCGCTCTCGCCGGTCTTTGAACCCGGCTTCCCGCCCCGCCGGTACGGCTTCCGGCTGGAGAGAAGCGCCCACCAGGCGGCGCGGGCAGACCCCGCGCCCGTTCCCGGCAAAATAACTCAAATGATAATGATTGTTATTTGTGTTTTTGTTATGTAGAATACCTCCCGAACTGAACTTCCCGGGAGGATCTAACATGAAACAACTACGACAACTGTTCCCCAGTGCCTGCATCGCCACCGCTTGCGCTGCCGCCGCGCCCGGCGCACTGGCCAGCGATATCGAGGATCTGCGGGGGGAAATCGAGGAACTTCGCAGCCAGCTGGATGCTACCGTCACCCTGCTGGAAGAGCAGGGCAGCGGCACCGACCATGGCCACAGCGCCGATGCCTCCACCCTCGGCGGCTACGGTGAACTGCACTACAACAATCTGGACAGCGGCAGCGAACTCGATTTTCACCGCTTCGTGCTGTTTTTCGGCCACCGGTTTTCCGACCGCATCCGCTTTGCCAGTGAGTTGGAGCTGGAGCATGCCCTGGCGGAGGACACCGACAACGGCTCCGGTCCCGGCGCGGTGGAACTGGAGCAGGCCGTCGTCGAGTTCGACATAACGGATCAATTCCGTGTTCGCGGGGGGTTGTTCCTGGTGCCCGTGGGCATTCTCAACGAAACCCATGAACCGCCCACCTTTTATGGCGCGGAGCGCAACCCGGTGGAAAAAAACATCATCCCCACCACCTGGTGGGAGGGGGGCGCGGGCTTGGCGGGCGAGCTGGCGCCGGGTCTGGCCTATGACGTGGCTGTGACGTCCGGTCTCAAGGTGCCCACCACCGGCAGCAGCGCCTACAAAATCCGCAATGGCCGGCAGAAAGTGGCCGAAGCCAGCGCCGAAAGCCTGGCCTACACCGCCAAGCTGGCCTGGACCGGCTTGCCCGGCGTGGAACTCGCCGGCAGCGTGCAATACCAGGAAGACATCACCCAGGGTGCCAAAGACGTAAGCGCCACGCTTTACGAAGTGCACGCGGTGATCAACCAGGGTCCGTTTGGCCTGCGCGCCCTGTACGCCGCCTGGAATCTGGACGGTAACGACCCCAAAGCCAGCGGCCGCAACAAGCAAAATGGCTGGTACGTGGAACCGTCGTGGAAGCCAGCGCCCAAGGTAGGCCTGTTCGCCCGCTACAGCGCCTGGGATAATGAAGCCGGTTCCACAGCGGATACGGAGAACAAGCAAACCAATGTGGGGGTCAACTTCTGGCCCCATGAACAGGTGGTGTTGAAAGCCGACCTCCAGCACCAGGGGGGCGCCGGCGATGACGACGGCTTCAACCTGGGTGTGGGTTATTACTTCTGATGACAGCATGTCGCCAACGTGCATTTTGGGGTGCACCCGGTGTACCCCTTGCTTTGTTTGCCACGCTGATTCTGGGACTTGCGCTTGAGCTAGCCCCGGCCGCTGCCGACGTGGTGCACCTGGCCCCGGCGGCTTTCCTGGATCAGGTCTTCGACGGCCGGCCGCCCAAACCCAAGGTTCTGTGGATCACCAAAAAGCGGCGCCCCATGGTGCGCGAAATCCTGGGCCACAAGCTGGGCGCGTTGCGGGTGCGCTACTGGCCGCGGAACGGCCGCTCGGCCTGGATCCTGGAAGAGACCGGCAAGGAGCAGCCCATCACCGTGGGGCTGGTGGTGGAAAACGGCCGGCTCCTGCGCCTGAGCGTACTGATCTACCGGGAGAGCCGGGGCGACGAAGTGCGCCATCCTTTTTTCACCGATCAGTTCAAGGGCGCCCGCCTGAACGGCACCCGCCTGGACCGTTCCATTGACGGCGTCTCTGGGGCCACCCTCTCGGTGCGGGCGCTGACCCGCCTGGCTGCCCTGGCCCTGTATTTTGCCGGCGAGCTGCCATGAACCGGCGCCGGAAACACCACGGCATCCGCCTGCGTTCCGTCTTTCTGTGGCACCGCTATTTCGGTCTCACCGCCGCCGCCCTGGTGGTGGTGCTGGCCACCACCGGTCTCACCCTGAACCACAGCGAGGACTGGCGTCTCAAAGAACGGACGGTGGCCTGGGCCTGGCTGCTGGACTGGTACGGCATCCATGCCGCGGCGCCGCAAAGCTTTCGCGCCGGGACACACTGGATCAGCCAGCTGGGAGATCAGATCTATGTTGACGATCAGCCCGCCGCCACCCTGGCCGCCCCCCTGCTGGGGGCCGTGGCGGCCGATGGCGTCATTTTGGCCGCCAGCGCCGGAAGCCTGGTGCTGCTCACCGACGACGGGGAACTGATAGAACGCCTGGACACGGTGGAAACGCTGGGGGGCAGCGTAACCAGGCTGGGGAACAATACCGACCGGCGCGCCGTGGCCGGCACGTCACGGGGTAACTTCACCAGCGATGACGGCTATCTGAGCTGGCAACGCCTGGACACGGCGGGCATAAGCTGGGCCGTCCCCACCGCTCCGCCCGCGCCCTTAAGCCAGCGCCTGGCCCGGGCCCAACGCGGGGAGGGCCTGGATCTGGAACGGGTGCTGTTGGACCTCCACAGCGGCCGGATCTTCGGCCGCCATGGGGGATACGTGATGGACACTGCTGCCATATTGATGCTCGGCCTGGCTATCAGCGGCGTGTGGCACTGGGCCCGGCGCAAAAGAAAGTAATCACCCGCTGCCGGTCAACAGCACCCGGCTGGCAGCGTGGCATTCAGGTCGCCACCATCTCAAACTCGTCTTTGCTGGCGCCGCAGTCAGGACAGGTCCAAATCTCGGGCACGTCCTCCCAGCGCGTGCCCGGCGCGATGCCTTCCGCCGGCCGGCCTTCGGCCTCGCTATAAACGAAACCGCAAATCACGCACATGTATTTTCGATACGGCTGGTCCTGCCCTGTTTCTGCCACGACTCACCTCATTTCTCAGCTAAAATTCAGGGCGCGCATTGTCGCACGGGGGGCGCCGTGACAAAAGGGCAAACGGTGCTAGAATGCCCCAAGCCAACGGTATGGCGCCCAGCCCCATTCCCCCCCTTGGAGACCTCCATGAGCGAACAGCAAACCCCGGTGGTGATGGTTTTTTCCGGTGGTGACAGCACCGGCGGTGCCGGCGTGCAGGCGGATATCGAAGCCCTGCTCAGCATGGGCTGCCACCCCGCGCCGGTGGTCACCGCCATCACCGTGCAGGACACCCAGCGGGTGATGGGCTTTTCCTGCGTGGACGCCACCCTGGTGGTGGAACAGGCGCGCGCGGTGCTGGAAGACATGCCGGTGGCCGCATTCAAAGTGGGCATGCTGGGCTGCGTGGAAAACGTCGAAGCCGTGCACTCCGTTTTAATGGACTACCCTGACGTGCCCGTGGTGCTGGATCCGGTGTTGTTCGCCGGCGGTGGCGGCGCCCTGGCCGACGATGACGTTATCGAAGCCATGGTGTCGCTGCTGTTTCCCCTGACCACCGTGCTCACCCCCAACAGCCACGAAGCCCGCGCCATGGCTTCGGAAGCTGACAGCCTGGAAGCCTGCGCCCAGGAGCTGTTGGAGGCCGGGTGCGAATACGTGCTCATCACCGGCACCCACGAACGCACCCCGGACGTGGTCAACGTGCTCTACGGCAGTCACCGCCAGCTGGAAAACTACACCTGGGAGCGACTGCCCCACACCTACCACGGCTCGGGCTGCACCCTGGCCGCCAGCCTCACTGGCCTGCTCGCCCAGGGCCTGGACCCGGTCTCCGCCGTGCTGGAAGCCCAGGAATACACCTGGGAGACCCTGCTCAACGGCGCCCGCGTGGGCATGGGCCAACACCTGCCCAACCGCCTCTACTGGACCCTGGAAGAAGAGGAGGACGGCTGCTCGTGAGAGACTGGCGGCGGGGACTGTACGCCATCGCCGACACCGCCCTCATCCCGGCGGACCAACTGTCCGGCCTTGTCGCCGCCGCCCTGCAAGGGGGGGCACGGGCCATTCAATACCGCGACAAAAGTTCACCGCCAGCGCAGCGGGAAGCCCAGGCCCGCGTGCTGCTGAACCTGTGCCACAAACGCGGTGCGACCTTTATCATCAACGACGACGTGGATCTCTGCGCCCGCATCCAGGCAGACGGCGTACACCTGGGGCAGAACGACACCGCGCTGCCCCAAGCCCGCGCCCGCCTGGGTGCCGGGGCCATCATCGGCCTGTCCTGCTACAATCAGCTCCCTCGCGCCCTCATGGCGGCGGAAGCGGGAGCGGACTACGTGGCCTTCGGCCGCTTCTACCCCTCCCGCACCAAACCGGAAGCCGTGCAGGCTGATATCGACCTGCTGCGCGAAGCGCGGCGCCGGCTTGCCCTGCCCATTGCCGTTATCGGCGGCATTACGGCACAAAACGGCGCGGCACTGATCGAAGCGGGCGCTGACCTGCTGGCGGTGATCGACGGCGTGTTCGGCCAAACCGACGTACACACCGCGGCGCGCAACATCGCCGCACTGTTTGACGGCGAAGCGACGCGGCAGAACTTACCTCACCACAGAGGCACAAAGAACACGGAGGCTTGACCCCCTTCCCCGGGAAGCGTTGGGGTGAAACACTCGAAACCCGAACAGACTTCAAGCACGTCGTCCTCAGCCCGTCCCTGTGCACACCATGCCTGAGTGGTAGAAGATATTACAGCATCACAACACCCCCGATCCGGGGCGGACGTTTCATTTTCTTCAATTTAAGGAGCCACCATGACCCGTTCACACGACCTCTTCCAACGCGCACAACACCACATCCCCGGCGGCGTCAATTCACCCGTGCGTGCCTTCCGGGGCGTGGGCGGCGAACCGGTGTTTTTCAAACGTGCCGAAGGGCCGTATTTGATCGACGAAGACGACAAGCGCTACATCGACTATGTCGCCTCCTGGGGCCCCATGATTTTGGGCCATAACCACCCGGCGGTTATCAAAGCGGTGAAGGCCGCGGTGGATAACAGCCTGGGCTTCGGCGCCCCCACCGCCATTGAAATTGACATGGCCGACAAGATTTGCGAGATCATGCCCTCCATCGAAATGGTGCGCATGGTCAACTCCGGCACCGAAGCCACCATGAGCGCCATCCGCCTGGCGCGCGGCTTCACCGGGCGGGACAAAATCGTCAAATTCGAAGGCTGCTACCACGGCCACGCCGACTCGTTGCTGGTCAAAGCCGGCTCCGGCGCCCTCACCCTGGGCGTGCCTACCTCCCCCGGCGTGCCCGCCGCCCTGGCCGAGCACACCCTCACGCTGAATTTCAACGACCTGGATCAAGTGGAAGAAGTGTTTGCCCAACTGGGCGGACAGATCGCCTGCATCATCGTCGAACCCGTGGCCGGCAACATGAACTGTGTGCCCCCCGTGCCCGGCTTTCTCGAAGGTTTGCGCCGCGTGTGCGACCAATACGACAGCATGTTGATTTTCGACGAAGTCATGACCGGCTTCCGCGTGGCCCTCGGCGGCGCCCAGGCCCGCTACGGCATCAAGCCCGACCTCACCACCCTGGGCAAAGTCATCGGCGGCGGCATGCCCGTGGGCGCCTTCGGCGGCCGCAAAGACATCATGGAACACATCGCGCCCTTGGGCCCCGTCTACCAGGCTGGCACCCTGTCCGGCAACCCCGTCGCCATGGCAGCGGGGCTGGCCACCTTGAACGAAATATCCAAACCCGGGTTCTATGAGGACTTAAGCGCCCGCACCGAAAAACTGGCCAAAGGTTTCGTTACCCGCGCCCGGGCCTTCGACATCCCCATGACCGAAAACCACGTCGGTGGCATGTTCGGCCTGTTCTTCACCGAAGACAGCGAGGTACAAAACTTCGCCCAGGTCACCCAGTGCAACATTGAGCGGTTCAAACTGTTCTTCCACGGCATGCTGGAGCAAGGGGTGTATCTGGCGCCGTCGGCTTACGAGGCGGGCTTCGTATCCGGCGCCCATGGCAGCCAGGAAATCAAAGAGACCCTGGTGTCAGCAGAGCAGGTATTGTCGGGATTGTAGGAAGTGCTTTATACATAATGCCTGACGCCAAGCGTCGGAATGACTGCAAAGCTGGAACGACTTCCTCTCGCCGCAACGGGTCGGACTCATCAATAACCCGTGGGACAGCACCGCAGCCGGGCAGGGCGCACTGCCAGCCACGCCTGAGCGGAAAATAGAATCCCGCCAACGCCTGGATGCCTTCCGGGCGCCCGGAGAAAGGGGGAAAAGGGGTCTGAAAAGGGCTCTGACCCCTTTTTCTCTTTTTTAAACATGCGGCTAAAGTTTCCCTGAAAAACTGCCGAAAATGGGACCAACAGACTCAGGCACGAAATCAGATGGATCGATAAACCAGCTATGGAAACAGACACAGGGCAATCCTTTTCGTTCCCCTTCGTCGGCCCGGCCGCGCGCATCATGGGCCGCTTGGGCTACGCGCACAAGTTCATGCTGATTTTTCTCCTTTTTACGCTGCCCCTGCTGGTGGCGGGCTGGCTGTTGTTCAAGGAGATCAATGCGGACATCGGTTTTCTGGAGCAGGAACGCCGGGGAATTGAATACATCGAGGCGGTGCGGCCATTGCTCGAGCATGTGCCACAGCATCGGGGCATGAGTTTCGCGTATCTCAATGGCGATGAGAGTTTTCGCCAGAAGGTCATTGCCAAGGGCAAGCAGGTTGAGGCGGATTTCGCCGCACTGGAAGCGGTGGATCAGCGCCTCGATAGTGTCCTGGGCGCCAGCGCAAAATTTAGCGCTCTGAAGGTGGGCTGGCAGCAGCTTCGCGCGCGCAACCTGGAAATGGCGGCAACGGACAGTTTCCGCGCTCATTCGGAACTGATCGAGGGGCTCATCGATCTGGTGGCGCACGTGGCGGATACTTCCAATCTGATTCGGGACCCGGAACTGGACAGCTTCTATCTCATGGAAACGGTGGTCAACATCCTGCCGGCACTGACCAACGACATGGGACAGGCGCGGGGCCTGGGTGCCGGCGTGGCGGCCAAGGGAGGCATTTCGGTGCAACAGAATGCACGCCTGGCGGTGTTGGAAGATCGCATCACCAGTGGCACCAGCCGGCTTGAATCGGCACTGGCAGTAAGTGTGGAGCAGAATCGCGGGATCGGCGCGCGCCTTAAGGGGCTGGATCAAGACGGCGTACAAAAGGGCCACCGTTTCCTGAAACTGCTTGATACGGAAATTTTGCACAGTGACGCGATTTCCATATCCGCCGACAAGCTGTTCACTGCGGGCACTGAGGCCATTGGGGCGGGGTTCACTCTGTATGATGCAGCGCTGCCGGCACTGAGCGACTTGCTGGCATCCCGGGTGGAACAGAAACAAAACCGGGAGATTTATTTTCTGGCAGCGGCGCTGATGACGCTGCTGGTGATGCTGTTGCTGTTCGGTGGTTTCTACTTGGGTGTGGTCGACAGTATCCGGAAAATTGCCGAGGGCGCCCGCCGGCTTGCCGGGGGAGAACTGGGTACCCGGGTGGAGGTGTCGGTGCGGGACGAGATGAAAACGGTCAGTGACAGCTTCAATCAGGTGGCGGCTGCTTTTTCGGCTGTGATTACCCGTCTGGCTTCCTCGGCCGATCAGGTGGCTGCTTCTTCCGGGGAGCTGTCGGCGGTGACCGAGCAAAGCCGCAGGACCATGGATGAGCAGCGTTCTCAGACCGAACAGGTCGCCACGGCCATCAACGAAATGAACGCCACAGTGCAGGACGTGGCAAAGAATATCGCTGATACCGCCAGCGCTGCCGATGCCGCCAACATGGAAACCCGGGCCGGGCGCCAGGTGGTGGACGAGACGGTTTCGGCGATTCAGGGGCTGGCAGGAGAAATCGAAAGTGCCGCCGAGGTGATTCATACCGTGGAGTCTGACAGCGACAGCATCGGTGCCGTGCTGGACGTGATTCGCGGCATTGCCGAGCAGACCAATCTGCTGGCGCTCAATGCCGCCATCGAGGCGGCGCGTGCCGGTGAACAGGGTCGTGGTTTCGCCGTGGTGGCCGACGAGGTGCGCACCCTGGCCGGCCGGACCCAGGAATCGACCGAGGAAATCAACAGCATGATCGAACGTCTGCAGGCCGGTTCCAAGCGCGCGGTGGAAGTGATGAACGCGAGCCGCGATCTGACGCAGACGGTGGTGCAGAAGGCCGCCCGGGCCGGTGAATCCCTGCACTCGATTTCCAGCGCGGTGGAAAGCATCAGTGAAATGAGCTCCCGGATCGCCAGTGCCGCCGAAGAGCAACATGTGGTCACCGAGGAAATCAACAAAAACATCGTCACGATTACCGACATGGCTGCGGAGACCACGGAAGGCGCTTGCCAGGCATCCCGGTCCAGCGAGGAACTGGCCGATCTGGCCGCCGAACTGCAGGGGATGGTCAAGCAGTTCAAAACATAATAAAAAGGGGTTCGCCCCGAATGGCACTATTAGTAAAAGGGTCAATAAAAGGGGTAATAAAAGGGGTCAAATAAAAGGGGTCAGACCCCTTTTTTACTCTTTTTTCCTGCCCCCCCATTTTCGCGCCAAGTCCTGACGGCGCGACGCTCTGATCCGTTAAAGAACAGTCTCCCGGGATCCGAGAACGTATAAGGCGCGGTGGTCGCGAATTCTTTGAGAATCGGTCTTTTTCCGGGATGTTGGAGCGGCTCAAATCCATGTTGACGGGGTCGGTGGAGACGGTGCTCGTGCTCGCCCTGATGCTGGGTTTTGCCTGGCTGTTGCTGAAGATGCTCGATGAGTTTTTTCCCCATGGCACGGGTTTCGGGCAATTGGTTCGCGCAGAAAGCCCCACCGCTGCCGGCAGCCGGACGCGGCGGGATATAGTGGTGAGTGCTGACGGCAAGCGGGCGCGTTTGCGTGACAGCGGGCAAGTCGTTGCCGTACTCGCGGAGACCCGCAAGGGGGTGATGCTCAAGTCCGCCGGTGCTTTGGCCTGGCGCCGGGCCCGGCAGGGCGAGCTGTTGCGGGACCGCGACGCGGTGCAGACTTTTGAAGCTGCCGCCGCGGTGATTGAGTTTGACCCCGACACCCGGCTGCGTCTGGGGGAGAATTCTCTGGTGGTGATCCGCCGTCTGGAAGCCGATCCCATCTTCCGCAGGCGGCGGGCGTTTTCCATGATGGTGGAGGGCGAGTTGAGTGGTCGCATCGCCAAAGACGCGGGCGGGGATGTGCAGATCAAGGTGGCTACGGCGGGCAGCGAGGCGGCCATTACGGCGGCGACCGCCAGGGAGGATACGGAATTCAATATCCGGGTGAACCCGGACCAAAGCTCGGTCATCACCGTCACCCGGGGTGCGGCGGATATTGTCGCTGCAGGGGGCGAGCGGGTGCGGGTGGAGACCCACGAGTCCGCCACGCTCACTGCTGCGGGGAACGGCCTCGCGCGGCGCACTGCTCCGCCGCCACCCCAGCCGGAGGCGCCCCCGGACGGGCAGCGCTACGATTATCGCGAATTGCCGCCCCGGGTGACCTTCCGCTGGCGGGCGAGTGATGCAGCCGAAGGTTATCGTTTCCAGCTGGCCCGGGATGTTGATTTTCAGGACCGGGTGGTGGATGCCCGGCTGAGCCAGCCCCGGTTCGTCCATGGCAACCTCAGAGCCGGTGATTACTACTGGCGCGCCCAGGCTGTGGATGACTGGCTGGAGAGCGATTTCGGCCCGGTGCGCCGCCTGCGCCTGGTGCGCGATACCGAGCCGCCGCCCTTGAAGCTGGATTTCGCCGCGCTGGCCACGGCGCCGGACTGGCCCCTGGGCGGCCGCACCGAACCCGGTGCGGAGGTGCGCGTGGCCGGGGTGGCGGTGACGGTGGCGGCGGACGGCCGCTTTCAGTCCACTCTCAGCTTGCAGGCCGGCATGAACACGGTGGTGGTGGAGGCCGTGGACCGGGCCGGCAATGTGAGTTTCCGCACGGCGCGCATCAAGGGTGTGTTCCCATGAGCGCGGCGCCGCGTGCCGCACAGGCCCGGGTCCGCCTGCCGCTGCGCCTCAAGATCGTGTTGATCACTCTGCTCCTGATTGCCGGGGTGGTGGGGGCCATCACCTTCACCATGGCCAATTTGTTCCATAGCGACAAAAAGGCATACATCCACGATCTCACCGCCATCATGGCCCTCAATGCCGCGGAGGAAGCCAATGCCTTGCTGCAGGGTTACCAGGAGCGGGTGCAGGTGTTCGGGCGGTTGATGTATGACCCCGCCTTGCCCAAACGGGAAAAAGCAGCCCTGTTGAACGGCCTGTTCGAGGATTTCGGCGAATTCGTCGCCATTACGCTCTATGAGAACGGGGTGGAGCAGGCGACCATTTATGACCAGCGGGCTCTGGCCGACGTCGCCGTGGCGCCTGCCGCCCTGGACGCGGTGCGATTGCGGCTGTACCCGCTGGAGGCTGGCGCTGCGACCGGCGTGTTCAACGCCGGTCTTGGTGAGGCGCTGCCGGCGCTGTTGCTCACCAGCCCTGTCATCTTGCCCAATGTGGCCGCGCCGGTGAGCGTGGCCGCTTTTATCCGCCTCGATGCTTTGCAGCGCATTGCCGGGCGTTCCGGCGTATTCCGGATCTTTCTGCTGGACAGTGCCGGCAAGGTGCTCATTGACCGTGACCCCGCCCATGTCTTGCAGCTGAAGTCGCCGGACTGGCTGCCAGCGAAGCTCCAGGCGCGCTTGCGCGGGCAACGGTGGGGACAAACCGCCACCAGCACCTTGGAGTTCCGCAGTGCCGGCACGGAGATGATTGGGGCCTTCGCCAAAGTGGCCACGGCGGGGCTGATGCTGGGGGTGCAAATCCCCAAGAGTACGGCCTATCTCACGGCGCGCGAGTTGCTGGACGACCTGGCCGGGGTGGCCGTCGGCCTGTTGTTGCTTGCCGCCTTGTTAAGCCTGCTGTGGGCGCGCCAGATCACCCGCCCCGTGGTCACGCTGGCCCGTGCCGCCCAGGAAGTCGGGCAGGGCAGGTTTGACGTGCAGGTGGAGGTGCGGAGCAACGATGAAATGGGTGCCCTGGCCCGCTCCTTCAATCGCATGACCTCGGAGTTGCAGGCGCGTGAGGCCGCCCTGAAAAAGGCGCAGGCCGCTTTGATCCAGTCGGAAAAAATGTCCGCCTTTGGCCAGCTTAGCGCCGGCATTGCCCATGAAGTGAAAAACCCCCTGGCAGGCATTCTCGGCTACGCCCAACTGGCCTTGCGCAAAATAGATGAGGACAGCCCGGCCAAGCGCCATCTGGCCCTGATTGAGAAAGAAACCAAGCGCTGCAAGGTCATCATTGAAAACCTGATGAAATTCGCCCGGCGGGAGAAAGCGGTCAAGGCACGCATCGACGTTAACGCCGTGGTGGAGGCGGCCTGCGACATCGTCGCCCATCAGCTGGGCCTCAACCGTGTCAGGCTGGAACAACACCTGGCGGAGAAACTGCCGCCCATCATGGCCGACGGCAATCAGATTCAGCAGGTCCTGATGAACCTCATGATCAACGCCCAGCAGGCCATGGACGGTGAGCCGGGCACGGTCACGGTCAGCACTGCCCCGCTGGGCGATGACCGCATCGTCATCACCGTGCAGGACGACGGGCCGGGTATGCCCGAGGATATCCAGGCCCAGATTTTCGAGCCTTTCTTCACCACCAAACAGGTGGGTCAGGGCACTGGCCTGGGGCTGTCGGTGAGTTACGGCATCGTGCGCGATCACGAGGGGGATATCAAAGTGACCAGCCGGCCCGGCCAGGGCGCCACCTTCACGCTGATCCTGCCCCGGGCCTGAGGCCCGCGGGGCAGCGCCAGGATTAAAGCCATACCGGTTGCGGACGACCATATCACTACAATGGGTCCAGGACGGGCCAGGCTGCGGCCGTGGAGACCACAGGGGAATGAAAGAACGCATGCGAATCTTGGTGGTGGACGATGAGGAAAGCCTGCGCGAGGTGCTGTCCGAAGTGCTCACCGACGACGGCTACCCCGTCACCACGGCTGCCACCGCCGAAGAGGCCCTGGCCGCCTTCGGGGCCGATCCTTATCCGGTGGTGATTTCCGACATCCGCATGCCGGGCATGGACGGCATCACCCTGCTTGAGCGCATCAAGGCCATGCAGGAGGAAACCCAGGTGATCATCATCACCAGCCACGCTTCTTTGGATTCCGCGGTCACGGCCCTGCGGGCCGGTGCTTATGACTACCTCATCAAGCCCTTCGAAGATCTCAATCTCATCTCCGCCGTGGTGGCGCGGGCGGCGGACAAAGTGCGCCTGGTGGTGGAAAACCGGGTGCTGGTGGAAAAACTCAAGCGCTACAACCAGGAGCTGGAAGCCGTCAACCAGGTGCTCCGGGAACTGGCCATCCGGGACGGTCTCACGGGCTTGTACAATCACCGTTACTTCCAGGAGCGGCTGGCGGTGGAAGTGGCCCGTTCCCACCGCGGCGGACATCAATTTTCCCTGGTGTTTCTCGATGTGGACTATTTCAAAACCTACAACGACACTCACGGCCATCCCACCGGGGATGAGCTGCTGCGGGGGGTGAGCGAGATGTTGCAGCGGTGGCTGCGCAAATCCGATCTCGCCGCCCGCTACGGCGGGGAGGAGTTTGTCATCCTGCTGCCGGAAACCGACAAGGCCGGCGCCCGGGAACTGGCGGAGCGCATCCGCAGAGAAATCGCCGAACACCCCTTCGCCGGCCGCGAAAGCCAACCCTCGGGCCGCGTCACCGTGAGCATGGGCGTGGCCAGCTATCCCGAGGACGGGCGCGACGCCCGGGAAATCCTCAAGCGGGCCGACGAAGTCTTGTATCAGGCCAAGCACGGCGGCCGCGACCGGGTGTGCGCCTGAGCGCAGCCCGGGGCTGCCATTTTTCCATCGTCTTCCCCCTTACCTGTATGTTCCCCTCGCCGTGCCCGAAGGGCGAAAGCCAGCCCCTCACGGCCGGTAAATCTGAGAGATTTCGGGCCGATAACAAAAAAAGAACGAACAAGGCCCGATTTTGCCCGGCGACATAGCCCAGCCCCGGCCCGGAAGAGCAGTGAAAACAGTAGGAAACATCAGCAAAATCAGAACACCCGGACTGCTGTGTCTGGCCTTGTCCGGCGGCTGGCCGGGCGCTGCCGGGCCGGTTTGGGCCGCCACGCTGAGCAGCGACAATCTCGCCGGCGGTGCCACCGAGCTGGCCGCTTCCGGCGCGGTCACGGTGAGCGGCGCCGTGCTGGGCCTGACCAAGCAGGTTTACGACACCGCCGGCACCTGCCTGGCCGGCAGCCCGGCCGATGCTGCATGTGGTGGCGGGGTCAGTGCGGTCAGCGTCAATGCCGGAACCCGGCTCAAATTTCTCATTTTCGTGAAAAACACCAGTGATCTGACCTTGTCCGACGTTCGCTTCCAGGACGTGCTGGATGAATCCGCCACCGGTTTCAGCTACATCACCGGCTCGATGCGGGTGGACGGCAGCCAGGCCGATAGCGCCACCGCTGCGGCCTTGTTCGCCGCGGCCGACGGCGGCAGCGCCCAGAGCGACGCCCTGGGCGGGCCGGACGATTTCGCCTCCAAAGTGGGCGCCACCATCACCGTGGGCGCCGTCAGTGGCCAGGCCAACCAGACCGTGAGCCTGCCGCCCCACAGCAGCTACGCGCTGCTGTTCGAAGCAGACAAAAAATAAACCTCCCCGCCGTGGCCCGGCAGCGGGCCGGCAGGGCGGGGTGGCCATCGCGGCGCCGGGCGCCGGGAGCAGGGTGGTCCGTACCGGGGTGTTGGGCCGGACGGAAGATTGGCAAGACGCGCGCGCGGGACAACGCTTAACTCGGCCGGGCTGGCGCTGCTGGTGACAGCCTGGTCCGCGCTGGCGCTCGCCGCCGGCTCGGCCAGCAATGAGGCCACCGATCCCGGCGGCGGCGCGCTGACCTTGCAGGCCTCCGGTGCCCTGACCGTCACCGCCATCCCTCCCGCGGTGAGCGCCGCCAGCGCGGCAATCGCCCCCCTCGCCGTGGCCGCTGCTGCCAGCACTGCCTTCACCTACGACGTGCTGCCCACCCTGGGCGCCGGTGACAGCGGCATCGACCGCCTCACCCTCACTGCTCCGGCGGGCTACAGCGCCCTCAGTGTGACCGGGGTGCAAGTGGGGGGTGCGGCCCTGGCGGCCAACTGCCCCAGCCCGGGTGCCGGCGAGTACTGCGCCACGGTGGCCGGTCAGACCCTGACGGTGGCCCTGGGCAGCAAAGTGACGACAGACGCCACCGCCTTGCAACTGGCTTTTACCGCCATCCCCCCCGCCACCCTGGCCAGTGCCGCCTTCAGCGGCACGGTGGCCGACAGCGCCACCAGCTACCCGGCCCAGGCGGTGGCGGCGGGCAGCGCCGACGGGCTCACTGTCGCCGTACTGCCCAGCGTGGCTTTCGCCGCCGCCAGCAGTGCCGGGGACGAGGGCCTGACCCCGGCCCAGATCGCTGTCACCCTGACGCCGGCCAGCAGCCAGAGCGTCACCGTGGACTACGCCCTGGACGCTGCCGGCACCGCTACCGGCGGCGGGGAGGATTACACCCTGGCGGCGGGCACCCTGAGCTTCGCCCCCGGCGAGACCAGCGCCAGCATCGCTCTTGCCGTGGTGGACGATGCGGCCCTGGAGGGCGACGAGACCGTGGTGCTGGTGTTGAGCAATCCCGGCAATGCTGTGCTGGGGGCCACCGGCCAGCATGTCTACACCATCCAGGACAACGACAACCCCAATGCCGTCACGGCGCTCAGCGCCGAGATCGACCCTACAGAAGTGGTGGCGGGGCAAGGCGCCCAGCCCTTCGCCATGGATCTCTTGCCCCAGATCGGCCCCGCCGACAGCGGCTTCGACCGCATTACTCTCACCGCCCCGGCGGGCTACGGCGCTCTGGCGGCCACGGCCCTCCGCGCCGCCGGCACGCCGCTGGCGGCCAACTGCCCCAGTCCCGGCGCCGGTGAATACTGCGCCACCGCCAGCGGTGCGGAGCTGAACCTGGTGCTGGGCAGCCGCCACACCGCCTCCGCCAATGTGCACCTGGCCTTCACCGCCGCCACCCCCGCCACCGCCGGCAGCGGTGATTTCGCTGTGACCGTGGACGATGCCGCCACGCCAGTGGCCGCCCAGGCCGCCAGCGCCGGGGATGCCGATGGCGATACGCTGGATGCCAACAGCCTCACCGTGGCAGTGGTCTATGCGGTGGACCCGGACGCCTCTTTGGTGGTGGCCGAACCGGACATCGTGGTGGTCGACGGGAAGGCCGCCGCCACTTTGGGCGCCACCCTCATCGATACCCAGGGCGGCCGGGTGGCGGGCAAGACCGTGCGCTTCAGCTCCGACCGGGGCACCCTGGACACCCTTACCCAGCCCGCCGCGGCCACTGACAGCAATGGCGAGGCCGCCGGCGCCATCCGCTCCACCACCCCGGGCGTGGTGAGCGTCAGCGCCGAGGACGTCACCGACGGCATCGTGCTTACCGCCCGGGCCACGGTGTACTTCACCCAGGGGCAGGTGCTCAAGATTAGCAAAACCGCCAACAAGAACGAGGTGACAGTGGGCGAGGTGGTGACCTACCGGGTGGACATCAAAAACACCACCGGAGAAGACGTGGTGCAGGTGCGGTTGCTGGACCGGTTGCCTCCCAACTTCAAATACCTGGCCGGCTCGGCCCGGCTGAACGGCGCGCCCCTGGCCGACCCCGAGGGGGTGCAGCGGCGCAGCTTCGCCATCGGTACCGTCCCCGCTCTGGTGGACACCAACGGCAACGGCGAGGCCGATCCCGGTGAGGCCGGTTACGTCAGCCTCACGTACCAGCTGGTGGTGGGCGCGGGCGCCACGCCCCGGGACTACCTCAACCAGGCGGTGGCGGTGGACGTGTGCGAAGGCTGCGAAATTTCCAACAGCGCCGACGCCAAGGTGACGGTGGCGCTGGATCCCCTGTTCGATCTGGGCACTATTCTCGGCAAGGTCTACCTGGACCGCAACCGCAACCGCCGGCAGGACCCCGGCGAGCCCGGCGTGGCCGGCGCCATGGTGGTGCTGGACGAAGGCACCTACGTCCTCACCGACGAGCACGGCCGCTATCACTTCCCGGCGGTCAGGCCGGGCCAGCGGCTGCTCAAGATCAATGCCCGGGCCCTGGCGCCCGGAGCGGAAATCACCAGCGGCGAGACGGTGGTGGTGTCGGTCACGCCGGGGCTGCTGGCCAAGGCCAATTTCGGGGTGATATACGAGCACGATGAGCTGCGGGCCGGGGGCCGTCCGGCCCGCTACGGCCTGGCCGCCGAGGCGGCCGGCACGGAGAAGCCGGTGAGTGTGTTCGGCAGCACCGAGACCTACACCCTGCTGGTCAACGGCTTCGCTGTGGACCTGCCCGCCGGAGCCATCCGGATGCAGAGCGAATCCCTGGATCCGGTGGTCCACATCGACAGCGACGGGCTCAAAGCGCCGGTGCGCTTCGCCACCCGCTGGCACGGCAGCGGGGTGGAAGTGGCGCGCTGGCGGCTCAATATCTACTCTCCCGATGAGGTGCTGATCCGGGCGCTGGCAGGAGAAGGCGTGCCGCCGCCGGTGATCCAGTGGGACGGCCGCGACCGCCGCGGCGGCCTGGTGATCGGCGGCTGGGTGTACCAGTACCAGCTGGTGCTGGAGCTGGCCGACGGCAGCCGCGTCTACAGCGCCCGGCGGCTGTTGGGGGTGAACCGCAGCTCGGCCATTGCCTTGAATCTCACCGGCGATGCCTTCGACTTCGGCTCCGCCCGGCTCAGCGAAGGCGCCAAGGCCGCCTTGCGCCAGACGGCGGAACTCATGCAGCGCTATCCCCGGGAACAGGTGGTGGTGGAAGGCCATGCCGACCGGCTGGGCGGCCGGCAGGCCAATCTGCGCATCTCCGAGCAGCGGGCCCGGATGGCGGCCGCTTATCTTACTGAGGTGCTGGGGGTGCCCAGGGCTCGGGTCATCGTACGCTGGTTCGGCCCCGACCGGCCGGTGGCCAGCAACAGCACCGAGGAGGGCCGGGCGCTGAACCGGCGGGTGGAGATCAGGGGCTCGGTGGGCAAGGTGGACCGGGCCCAGCTATTGGACCATTACCGCACCGGGCCGGCGGTGCAACTGGACGGCGCGGCGGTGGCGGTGGAGCGCTCCGGGCTGTTCAACGCCGAGTTGCCGCCGGGGAAGAAGCGTCTGCATCTGGCCATGACCGGGGTGCAGGGCCGGGGGGTGGAGACCACGCTGCCGGTACCGGCCCTGGAACTGGACCTGCGCCCGGTGCATCTGCCCCTGGGGGCCAGGGACAATGAATTCGGCTATTTCGCCCTGAACAGCGCCGCCCTGGCCGCGGCGGCCCCCGATCAGGTGGTCATGGGCTACCGTCTGCACGGCCGCACCGATCCCGGCAACGGGGTGTATCTGGACGATGTGCCCGTGGCGGTGGCGGACGACGGCCGTTTCAGTCTGGATCTGAAGCTGCGCCGGGGGGGCAATCTCTTCACCCTGATGGTGCGCGGCGCCCACGGCTATACCCGCTTTATTGATCTGCGGGTGGTGGTGCGGGAGCGGGACGATGAGGGCGGGCTGCTGCTCATGACCACCCCGCGTCCCCTGCTGGAGGTGAAACTGCCACCGGAAGGCGTGCCGTTGACCACGCCGCTGCTGGTGTTGAGCGGGGCCACCGATCCCGGCGGCAAAGTGGACATCAACGGCCAGCCGGTGGCGGTGCAGGGCGACGGCCGTTTCACCCATACCGTGTCCCTGCAAAAAGGCAGGAATCACCTCATGATCGAGGCCGTGGACGGTGACGGCTACCGCTCCCGCATCGAACGCGAGGTGGAGGTGAAGGACACCCAGTTGTTTCTGCTGGCCTTCGCCGATGGCAAGTTCGGCCAGCTCAAGGGCAAGGGCTACCTGGCCGGCGCCGGCATGGAGCGCGCCTCGGAGTTTTACGCTGAGGGGCGGCTGGCCTACTACCTCAAGGGGGTGATCGCCGGCAAATATCTCATCACCTCGGCTCTGGACACCGGCAGCGGTGAACCGGGCCGGTTGTTCCAGGATCTGGACAGCACCGGGCAAGACCGGCTGCTCACCAACTTGGATCCGGACAAGCTCTATCCTGTCTATGGCGATGCCTCCACCCTGGTCTACGATACCGAATCCCAGGGCAAGTTTTACCTCGCTGTGGAAAGCGAGGAGATCAACGCCCTGGTGGGCAATTTCGCCCTGTCCCTGGCAGACACCGAGCTGGCTGCCTACCGCCGCACGGTGTATGGCGCCCGCCTGCACTACCGCAGCCTGGCCCGTGCCGCCGACGGCAGGGCCGACACGGAAGTGCTGGTGTTCGGCGCCGAGGCGCGCCAGGCGCCGGTGCGGGACGAATTGCGCGCCACCGGCGGTTCCCTCTACTACCTCAGCCACCGGGATGTGATCGAAGGCAGTGAACAAATCAGCATCGTGGTGCGGGACAAAAACACCGGCCTGCCCCGCTCCCGCCGCAGCCTCCGGCGCAACGAGGATTATGAGATCAAATACGCCGAGGGGCGGCTGTTGTTCAGCGGGCCGGTGGCCAGCGTGGAGACCGATGATCAGCTGGTGGACGAGGACCTGCTGGGGGGCAATCCGGTATACATCGAGGTGGACTACGAGACCCGGGTGGACTTTTTCGAGAAAAGCGCCTACGGCGCCCGGGCCCGCAAGGCCCTGGGGGAGCACGTCACCCTGGGTGCCACCGCGGTGCAGGACGAACTGGCGGCAGGGGAATACCAGCTGCAGGGGGTGGACGGCGAGCTGCGTCTGGGCCCGGGCACCCGCGTTACAGCGGAAGTGGCCCAAAGCCGGGGCACCGCGGGCGAGGTGTTTGTCAGCGAGGACGGCGGCCTCAGTTTCACCCAGCGGCCGGCAGCGGCGGAAGACAGCGGCCGGGCCTGGAAGCTGGGCCTGGAGGCGGATGCCGGGCGCTGGTTCGGTCAGCCCGGCCGGCTGCGCCTGGGTGGCTACATCAAGCGGCTGGAGGAGGGTTTCAGCGCCAGCGGCAGCAGCCCTGAGGCGGCCACGGAAAAAAGCGGCGTGCACGCCCGCCTGAAAATGACCGGGACGGACACCCTGCGCGCCCGCCATGACCGCAGCGAGCGCCTGGCCGCCACCGAGAGCGGCAGTGAAACCAGCTCCACCGTGCAATGGGAACACCGGGGCGGGCGCTGGCGTGCCACGGGCGAAGTCCAGTCCCGCAGCAGCACCAGCGGTCCCGGGCGCACCACCGCCGCCGCCGGGCTGGAGCGCCAGTTCAGCGAGCGCCTCAGCGCCTCATTGGAACACCAGGCCACCCTCAACGGCCCGGACAACGACCAAAGCACCGTGGGCGCCCGCTACCGCCTGTCCGAGCGCTGGCGGCTGGGCGCCAAGGCCACCCGGGGCAGCCGCGGCGCGGGGGGGGAACTGGGTGTGGCCTTCGACGCCGACGGCAGCCGGTTCTATCTGACCGAACGCCTGCTGCAGGACCGCCAGGGACGCGACAGCCTCACCACCATCGCCGGTGGCGCCACCCCCATCAACCGGCGCGGCAAGGTCTACAGCGAATACCAGTGGGAGCAGGCCGCCGACGGCGACCGTTCCACCTCGTTGCTGGGGGCGGACCAAAGCTGGCGGTTGGCGGAAGGGCTGCGCTTCCAGCTCGGCGCCGAGCTGGGCAGCCGCGGCGGCCCGGCCGGGGACAGCAAGCACTACAGCCTCGCCGGCCGGCTGAGCTATGCCGCGCCCCGGGGCCTCAAGGCACGCAGCCACAACGAACTGCGGCGGGAATGGGGGGCGCAGTCGCACAAGCAGTTTCTCACCAGCAACCACCTGGAGATCAAACTCAACCCCGACTACACGGTGCTGGTGAAGCTGCGCTACAGCCTCACCCGTGACCTGCGAAGCGGCGCCACGGCGGCGGAATTCAACGAGCACAGCATCGGCCTGGCCTACCGCCCCGTGGCCCACGACCGCTTCAACGCCCTGGCCCGCTACACCCGCTTGTCGGACCAGCGGCCGCAGAACCTGGAAGGTGTGGAGGCCCAGACCGTGCGCATGGACGTGGCCTCCCTGGAATGGTCCTGGCAGCTCACGCCGCGCCTGGAATGGGTGGACAAGCTGGCGGGGCGGATCCGGGAAGAAGCGTCGGCCGCCTATCCTGCCATCACCACCACCACCTGGTTGTCCCTCAACCGGCTCAATGTTGAGATCCGGCCCCGGATCGATCTGGGCCTGGAGTACCGCCTGTTGCGGCAACAGGAAGCGAAGGATCAGCGCCAGGGCTGGCTCACTGAAGTGGCCTGGAAAGCCATGGACCATCTGCGCCTGGGCGGTGGTTATAACTTCACCGATTTTTCCGACAATGAATTTTCGGACAACGAGTATTCGGTGCAGGGCTGGTTCATCCGCTTGCAGGGTACTTACTGAGCCGCGCCGTCGGAGCGTGCTAAGATGGCCGCCATTTTTCGCCAGCGGGGGGAGGGTGTCATGAACAAAAGCATCACTGGGGCATTAACGGGTCTTTGGCTGCTGGCGGCGCCGCTGTGCGGCCTCGCTGCCGGTGAGGACGCCCCCAGCCTGGCGCAGCAGGTCCAGGTTCTGAGCGCGCGGGTCCAGGCCCTGGAGGCGCGCTTGCAGCGTCTGGAAGAAAAAGGGGGTGCTGCCGCTGTCCCGCCGCCGGCGACGTCCCGGGCGCCGGGGCCGTGGGAACGGCTCACCATTGGCATGAGTCCCAAGAAAGTGCGGCGCCTGCTGGGTGAGCCCGTGGCCCAAAGCAAGGGCGCGGTGGAGCATTGGTATTATTCCGACGCCAGGTTGGCCGGGCCTTACGTGACATTCACCTTCGGCCTGGTGCAAAGTTGGCAGGCGCCGCCGGACGGTGCCACTAATCACTATTAACCCGGCAATTAGGATTGTCGGGTTAATAGCGCGGCACAGGGATGTGCCGCCATTGGCGCAAGTCAATGCGAGCCCGCGAAATACCAGCCATTTCGCACAATGGCGCCCGTATTTCGCGGGCGGCAATCAAACAGGT
>DRLM01000140.1 GCA_011375345.1 Gammaproteobacteria bacterium | reverse complement strand
GGCGGCGCTTGCGGCGCGCCTGGTCGGGTCAGTGGTTGTAGCGCTCAGTCTGCCAGCAACCGGTCGGGTTTGGGTGGGCGGGCCCGGGGAAATTCGATGAGCTGGGCAGGGCGTTTACAACGCGGGGGCTGGCGGTTGCGCAGGGCCTGCAAGGCATCAACCAGGCCCCCCTCGGCATAGACCGAATCCCACATCATGGTGAAAGTGCGCACACAGGCTGCCAGGGGGCTGTTACTGCGCCGGCGTTCCATGTCCACCCGCCATTGCACGCCGGCAAGGCGCCGCCGCATATGGGGCGGCGCCTCATTGATGACCGCGCGCAGTACTTTTTCTCTTTGTTGTTCAAAGGCTTCAGGATCGGTCCGGGCCAGCCTGGCCCAGCCATCGAAATCGAAGTCCGGGGCATTGGAGTCGCGCATGAATCCCTCGAAGAAACTGATAGTTTCAGGGATTCTATCAAATATGCCCGGCAAGCGGTGGAATCAGTTGGGTTTTGTGCGTTGCGGCACTTCCCCGCCGTGGGGGGTGGAAAACAGCTACGCGGCGAGCTGGCGCGCCATGGCGTTGAGGCCTTCGCAGCCGTCCAGAATGCGGCGCACCGCCATGAGAATCTGCAACTCTTCCGCACCCAGGGCCTCCAGCACCGCATCGGGCAGCTCAGCCTGGGGCGCATCGCCGATGCCGTGCCCTTTCAGCACGTGATCGGCGATCATGACCAGCCGGGGGTAAATGGCGTGGGGACCGGCGTAACTCTCGTCGTGATGGTGACGGGTGGCGACGATGATTTCCTCGGGCATGTTCCAGCGGGCCATCAGCCAGGCGCCCAGTTCGGGATGGGTCACACCCAGGGCACGCTGCTCCAGCTCCTCCAGTGGCAGTTCGGGATGGTCAGTGATGAGATTGTTCAACATGCAGAATTCGCGTTTGAACAAGTGACCCAGCAACAAATGGCCGAAGTTATGAAGCAAACCGGCAAGATAACTCAAGCCGGGGGGGGCGTGCTGCGCCAACGGCAAGGACTTGGCCAGGGCCTGCACCAGCGCGGCGCTGTAGGTGGCGTGACGCCAGAAATTGTTCAAGCCCAGGGGGCCGATGGAGGGAATGCGGAAAGGCCGGGCGGCGGCGATGCCAAGGGCCAGGTTCATCACCATTTCAAACCCCAACACCCGGGCGATGGCCGTGTGAACCGAATCCACTTTACCGCCGTAGGCAAAAAACGGTGACCGGGCGTAGCGGATCACCTGGGCAGCCAGGCTGGGATCCTGTTCCACCAGTTCGGCCAGCCGGGAAACGTCGGCGTTGGGGTCGGCGCGCAGGCCCAGTATTTTTTGCGCCATCGCCGGCATGGCCGGCAGCTCACTGAGACTTTCAATCCGTCGCCTGATGTCGGCATGTCCCCCCAGCGACCCAGGCATTTCCGTCACGGACCGCGTCTGCCGGTCAACGGCGTAGCCACTGATGTTGCGGGTGAAGTGACTTGCCAGCCACGCCCCACTGAGCAGGCTGAAAAAATCCTGGTCGTCCAACTGTATCAGATGAACGTTGTCCCCGGCGGTGAGATGCAGGCTTTCCGCCGCCAGCACATCTTCATCGACGATGGTGCGCACCCCGTAGGCCTCTCCGAAGGGCGGGACGCAGCGCGGCTCACAGTCAGGAAACACCCGCTTGATCTCCTCCTCGGCAGCCAGTTCCATGCGCCGGTGCAGCAGTTTGCTGAGGGCATCGAGTTCGAGCTGACGGTCTCCCAGCGTGACCACCAACACCAGCCCCAGGCTGTCTTTGACGGCAACGGTTTTGACCAGTTTTCCGGGCGGCAGGCGGGCGGCGTCAGCGGCCTGGAGCAGGGACGAAAAAGGCGCCAGTTCACGGATGCGGAAATGGATACGTTTTTTTTTCAGGTAAGACGCGAGTCTGGGTGAAATAGCCATGTCTGCCGGACCTCGGGACGGGACGCGGCGCGGCAGAACCTCCCTCGTGCCGTTTCACCGCGTCACTTCCCCCGGTTATCGGCCAATACCCGGGGAGACTGAAGGCGGTCCGCCATCCGGTGCAGGATCAGGTCCGGGGCGGGTTTGACGCCAAAGAAACACCCGTGGCAGTACGCCCACATAAGGTCACCATCTGGAGCAGCGCCGCCCCGGCACGATTGAACGCTGTGATCCGGTCAGAGCGTCCGCAACAGCGGTTCAGTCGGGTTTTCTTACACACCCTCTTGGCTTATGGCCAATATCTGTCTAAAGTACTGGTAAACACACCGGTAAAAGGGGTTTTGGCGTTTTTCTTGCATTTCAACCTGGTTGACAGCGTCGCCCACGGCGGGGCTGTCACAGCACAAGGACGAGCGATGGATTGTACCCGCTCCCGCCAGCAGGACCGGGAGGGCAGAAAAACGACCGTGTGTTTTCGTTTTTCGTCTTCGGGAGGTTCAGGGATGAGCCCCCGAAGCCTTTCACCCACCACAGAGGGTTCTTAATGGAACGACGCCAATCCATTGACCGCCGTCAACGGCAACACCACCCCTTGCTCTGCATTCACGCTCTGCGCGGCCGCCGCCGCCATTGCCGGCGCACCGACGACGAACGGCGCCACCCTCAGGCGCTGGACTGGTATCACCCCAAACTGTTGGCCATGGTGTTGCTGACCCTGTTGCTTTGTCTGGCCGACGCGCACAACACCATTCAGCTCCTCGGAGACGGTGCGCAGGAAATGAACGCCTTCATGGATTATCTGATCCACCGCGACGCCGGCCTGTTTATCCTGACCAAGCTGGGCATCACCGCGGCGGCGCTTATCGTGTTAGTGAGTTATCACCATCTGGTGTTGTTCAACCTGTTCAAGGTGCGCCACGTCATTTATTCGATTTTTGCCATGTACGTGGCCCTGGTGGCCTACGAGCTGTCGATCTGGCCCGGTGAGGGTGTACCGCTGGTACTGATCCCCCACACAGGCTGACCGATCCTGGCACCGCCTCAGGAAACCTGGGGCGAGGCGCACACTTGCGCGTAATCCGAGTACCCTTCCACCTTGGCACCATCGCCGCAGACGCGGCACTCAGGGTTGCGCCTGACCTTGAACTCCGAAAAACTCGCGTTCAAGGCGTCGTAGTAGAGCATGCGCCCCACCAAGGGCTCGCCAATGCCCAACAATACTTTCACCGTCTCCACCGCCTGCAACACGCCGAGCACGCCGGGCAACACACCCAAAACGCCGATTTCGGAGCAGGACGGCGCCATGTCCGGCGGCGGCGGTTCGGGGAACATGCAACGGTAACAACCGCCGCGTTGTTTCTCGTAGCCGGGCCAGAACACGGTAAGCTGGCCTTCGAAGCGGTACACGGCGGCGTGGATATTGGGAATGCCCAGTTTCACGCAGGCATCGTTGATCAAATAGCGGGTGGGCAGATTATCGGTACCGTCCACCACCACGTCGTAGTCGCTCAGTATCTCTTCCACGTTGCCGCTGTCGAGACGGGTCTCGTAGCCCACTACCTTCACTCTGGAATTCAGCGATTCCAGTGACTCGCGGGCCGAGGCGACCTTGGGCGTATCCACCCGCGCTTCGGTGTGCAGGATCTGCCGTTGCAGATTGCTGCGGTCTACCACGTCGTGGTCCACCAACCCCAGGGTGCCGACACCGGCGGCCGCCAGATAGTACGCTGCCGGGGAACCCAGGCCGCCCGCGCCGATCAGCAGCACTTTGCTGTTCATCAACTTGAGCTGGCCCGCCTCGCCCACTTCGGGCAGCAGCAAATGACGGGCATAGCGTTTGCGGGCATCGTCGTCCAGCACCTGCGGAATTTCGAAGGGCAGGCCCTGGTTTTTCCAGCGGTTAAAGCCGCCGGCAACGGAACGGACGTCGTTGTAGCCCATACGCTTGAGGGCCTCCGCGGCGAACAGCGAGCGGGTGCCACCGGCGCACATCACCAGCACGGTGCTGTCCAGGTCGGCCACCGCGTCTTCCACCTTCAGCTCCAAAAAGCCGCGCCCGATGCGGGTGGCGCCGGTGGGCGTGCCGTTGGCCATTTCATCGGCCTCGCGCACATCCAGCAGCGTGGCGCCCTGCCCGAGCAGGGCGGCGGCGTCGTGGGGTTCTATTTCCGGAATGGATGCTTTGAGTTCCGCCAGCCGGCGGTCCTTCGCCTTCATTGTCTACCTCCTGTGGCGCGCCGGACATGGTGGCACGCTTGTTGTCGTAACCGTTTGCTTGGCTGCATGCGTAAACGCTCCTGTGCTGACCCTGTCACCGTGTTTGTTCTTACACTAATGTCGTCGGTGAAGGGAAGAATCTGAAGCATGGCCGCGAACTCCCGCCCGCGCAAAAGGGCATGATGATACCATGGGGTGCGGCAATGGACCGGGCCGGCGCTGGGACCACGCGGCCGCGATTTCAGGCGCGTGTCAAGCGACGCCAGCGTGTCTCATGAACCGCCGGATGCGGAACCGCGCGTCCGATTGCATAAGAGGACGGCGGGGGGAGCCCGCCTCCTGCCCGACCGGTCCGGTGCTTACGCCGCCTGCCGGCGTCCCTCGCCCAGGCGCAGCAGGCTGGGCAGCAGGATGAGGGTGAAGATCATGCTCACGCTCATGCCGCCGACGATGACCGCCGCCAGCCCCCGGTACAGCTCGGTGCCGGCGCCAGGATTCAGCAGCAGGGGCAGCATGCCAAAAAGGCTGGTGAGGGTGCTCATGAGAATGGGCCGAAGCCGCAACCGCACGGCACGGCTGACGGCATCGCGGCGGCTTATGCCCTCCCGCTCGCTGCTGCGGGTCTGGTAGACCAGCAAAATGGCGTTGTTCACCACCAGCCCCAGCAGAATCACAAAACCGATCATGGTGAGCAGGTCCATGGGCTGGAAGATGACCAGATTGACCAGTTTCAAGGCCGCCATGCCGCCCACGGTGGCCAGCGGCAGGGCCAGCACCACCAGCAGGCTGTCGCGGAAGGAGCGGAACAGGGCCGCCATGAGCAAAAACAGGATGACCACGGCCAGGGCGAAGGTGCCACCCATGTTTTTCAGGGCCGTTTCCAGCTTGTCGGCAGTGCCACTGAAGGACACGGTGGCATCCTCCGGCAACAGCGGCGCGAGTTTGGGTCTGACCTCCTCGCGCAGGGTCTGGAGCGCCACTTCCAGGGGCATGTCGGCGGGCGGGCGTACCTGCAGGGTGACTGTGCGGCGCCGGTCCAGGCGGCGCAGCTCCGCCGGACCGGCGGTCTGCTGCACGGTCACCAGCTCGCCGAAGGGCAGCACTCCTGCATCCGGCGTGGCCAGGGGAAAGGCGGCCAGCTCCTCGGGGTAGTCCCAGTGCCGGGCCCGCAAAATGATATCCAGGCGCTGCTCGCCGTCGAAATAATCCCCCACAAACAAGCCGTCGCCGAAGGCGCGCACAATGCCCGCCAGGCTGCCCCGGTCCCAGCCCGCTTCGGCGATGCGCCGCTCGTTGGGTATCAGGCGCAGCTCCGGTTCGTCCATGGCCAGGCCCGGGAAGGGGCGCACGGAGGCGCCGGGAACGGCCTCGCGGATCATGCCGAAGGCAGCACCGCCGGCCTGCAGCAGGGCGGCCACGTCGCGTCCCTGGAGGTTCATGTCGATGGTGTGGCCCTCGCCGAAGCCGCCGAACAGCGAGGCGCGGAAGGCAAAGCCGATGGTGTCAGGAAAGCCGCGCACCACTTGGTTGATCAGCGGCACCAGGGCGCCGGTGTTTTCACGCTCGACCGTGCGGGCGCCCATGAACACGCCGTTGGGAAAAGCCACGAAAAAGTAGTCTTTGACTCGCGGTTCGGCCTTGCCGTCCAGGTGGGGCTGCATGGTCTTGGCGATGACCTGCCCCATTTCCTTTTCGATGGCGTCGATGTTGTGGCCCGGCGGGGCGTTGATGAAAGTGAACACCAGATTGCGGTTGCCTTCCGGCAGGTAATTGGCCGGTGGTTTGAGCCACCAGGTGACGGCCACGGGCACGGTGAGCAGCACGATGATCCACAGGCTGCGCCGTACAGGGGTGTCGGTGAGTGTGGCAATGAGGCGGGTGATGCTGTCCCACCAGCGGCTGTGGGGGTCTTCCAGGCGCGCCCGCCTGAGCCAGCTCATGGCAGCGGCGGGGATGACCGTTACCGCCACGATCAGCGAGAACACCACGGCGCAGGCGATGGTCAATGCCAAGTCGGCGAAGAGCTGGCCGGCTTCGTCTTGCAAAAACACCACCGGCAGGAAGATGGCCACGGTGGTGGCGGTGGAGGCCAGCAGCGCGCCCCAGACCTGGGTGGCGCCGCTCAAGGAGGCCTGGTGACCGTCCTCGCCCTCTTCCCTGAGGCGCACGATGTTTTCCAGCACCACGATGGCGGCGTCCAGCACCATGCCCACGGCGAAGGCCAGCCCCGCCAGGGAGATGACGTTGAGGGTGCGCCCGGCGCTGTCCAGCAGCACAAAACTGCCCAGGAGGCACACCGGGATGGCCAGGGCCACCATCAAGGTGGCGCGCAGCTTGCGCAAAAACCACCACAGGATACCCACCGCCAGGGCCACTCCCAGGGCTAGGTTCCACTGCACCATGTCGATGGAGTCATAGATGTAGTTGGTCTCGTCGTAGACCTGGTACATCTGCAGCCCGGCTTTGGACAGGGGGCCGGCCCGGAGTTCGGCCACAGCCTCGCGCAGGCCCTGCATCACTTCCAGCACGTTCACGCCGGTCTCGCGGTGGGCGTTGACGGCCATGGCGGGCTCGCCGTTTTGGATGACGAAACCGCTGCGGTCTTGCAGTTCCACCGCCACCTCGGCCACGTCCCTGAGCAGTATCGGCCGGCCCTGGCGCCAGTCGATGACCATGTCGGCCAGGTCGTCCACCCCGTAGGCACCGGTGTAACGGATGGTGTAGCGGCGCTTGCCCACTTCGGCGAAACCGCCGGAGGTGTCCTGCACGCCGGCCAGTTGCACCACCTCGGGCAGTTCCACCCCCAGGGCGGCGGCTTTGTAAGGGTCGAAGGTGATGCGCAGTTCTTTTTCCCGCCCGCCGCGCACTTCTGACAGCGCCACCCCGGGCACGCGCTCGAAGCGGCTTTGCACCACTTCCTCGACGAAATCCTGGTAGCTGGCGATGTCCCGTTCGTTGCCGGGCAGGGGTTTCAAAATAAACCAGGCGATGGCGCGGGAGTTGCCGCCCACGGCGCTGATGACGGGCTCGTCGGCATCCTCAGGGTAGCTGGGCACTTTGTTGAGGCGGTTGAGCACTTCCAGCAGCGCCCGGCGCAGATCCGTGCCCACGGCGAAGGTGAGGGTGATTTTGCCCCGGCCGCGCTGGGCCTGGGCGAGGATCTTGGTGGCACCGGGCAGGCCGCGCAGGGCGTCTTCCTGGGGTTCGATGATGTCCGCTTCCACCTCTTCCGGGGCCGCCGCCCGCCAGGTGGTGGTAATGGTGATTTCGGGGGAATTCACCTCGGGGGTGAGCTGGACGGGCAGGCGCCCCAGGCTGAGGGCGCCGAACAGCACCACCAGCAACACAGCCACCGCCACCGCGACGGTGTTGCTCAATGACAGGCGCGTCAGGGTCACGGCTGCATGCGGTGCATGATGCGCACTTTGGTGCCGGGCCACATACGCTCGCCACCGCGCACGATGACCGCCTCACCGGGATGCAGATCACCCCAGACCTGAACCAGCGGCCCCTGGGCGATGCCGGTGCTGACCCACACCTGCTCGGCGCTTTGTTCATTGTTGACGCGGAACACGGAAGTGCCGTTGGGGCGGATAACCAGGGCATCGCGCGGCACCGCCAGCACTTCCCGGGGCCGGGCGGCGGGCACGCCCACGCGCACCGCTTCGCCGGCCACCCACTCGCCTTTTTTGGCTTTCAGCCGCAACTCCAGCAGGCGGGATTGTTCATCCCCCACCGGGATCAGGGCCCGCAAACGCGCCACACTGTTTTTGCCGCCGCCGTCCACCGCCAGTTTGTCGCCCGGGGAGATGTACTTCACCTGCGCCACCGGCACGTGGGCAACGATTTCCAGATCATCCACGTTGACCAGGCGCAACACCGGATCACCCTGGCGCACCCATTCACCGGCGCGCGCGATCCGTTCGGTCACCACGCCGGAAAAAGGCGCCTTGACGGCATGCCGGCGCAGCAACTCTTCGGCTTTCTCCACCTGGACTCGGGCGGCGGTAAGCTCGCTCAGGGCCACGTCGCGCTGGGATTCGGTATTGTCCAGCTGGGTGCGGGCGGCGTTATTGGCGCGGGCCAGGCGCTGCAGGCGCGCCACTTCTTTTTCCAAAAAGGCCAGCTGTGCTTCCACCCGCCGGACCTCGGCGGCGCGGGAGTCCACTTCCAGGCGCGCCAGGGTGTCGTCCAGGCGGGCGACGACCTGACCGGCTTGCACCTGTTTTCCCACCTCCGCCACCGCGGTAAGCCGGCCCGCCGCTTCGGCGGCGATGCGGGCATCATGACGGCTGAGCACACTCCCGCTGACCCACAGCAGCGGTGCCAGCCGGGTCATCCTGGCTTCGGAGACCACCACCGGGGCGGCGGAATTGCCCCACTCGGCGCCCTGCGCCGCACAAGTGAAACCAAACAAGACCAGCCACAGCCTTGCACCACGTTTCCAGGCCGGCAGGCGCGGCGAGCGGGAATAGTACGTCACGCGGGTAATCCAGAAAGCATTGTGTTCTTGAGCAAACTGCTGGTGATGTTAGCGGCTTGCGGGTTCAGATACCAGAAGTACGCGCCCGTTGCGCTACGCTATACTACGGCCTTTAGGTCAAATAAGTTGACGCTGCCGCACTCCCCCCGGTGCCGGGCCGGGTTCCGGGTGGGCAACAAACGACTACAAATTGCATCAAAGGAACCGATGAATAAGGGGGCGTAATTCCAGGGAACCTGCCCGCAACACCCAAACAACTCGGAACCCTTTGCATTGTGAAAACCGTCAAGCTCACCGTTCCCAAACAAACAGAAGACCCCGGCGCCACTGCCTTTGTTCAGCCCGAACGGCTGAAACGCTGGGTGGCCAGCCTGCCGCTGGGCAATGCGGAAAAAACCGGCCGCGAACTCCTGTCGGCCCTCTATCATGTCAATCGCGCCGTGGTGCCCGCTGAACAGCGGTTTCACTTGCTGGAGCATTTCGGCGACCAAATGACGGAAGCCCTGGTTGCCCTGGAGCAGCGCTGCCTGAGCTTCCCCGTGCCCCACAATGACAAGCAACACCCGATTACCGAGCTGGTGCGCAAGCTGTGGGTCGAATCAGCCTACGGCTATAAAGCGCTGGTGCTGCACCATGCCGGACACGGGCGGCGGGACATCCCCGATGTTCTGTTGGTGACCGCTTATCGCGCCGCGGACGTGCTTTCGCGCCTGCTGGTGCACACTTACAGCCTGTATCAAAGCGAACCCCGCCACGTCTGGCTGGAGCTGCATCAGCTCTACCGCTTTGCAGACGAGCGGGATTTTCTGACCAAACCGGTGCCGGGGATCGGACGCTCTTTGGATCAGGCCTACCGCCGGATTGTGCTGCTGTCCCTGGCCAATCCCTACCACCTGATGCAGGGCGAGGCAGCCGCGGTGTTTGCCGAGCTGGAGGGCTGGACCGGGGCCTGCCGGGTGCTGCCCTTGTCTCCCCACACCCTGCCCCGCGGCCAGCTTTATGTGGATCTGGAACGCGATCTGCCTCCCTGCTACGCCTCCGCCCGGGTGGATGTGCCCCCGCCTCTGGACGGCCGCGTGCTGGACATTTCCGCCGTGATGGGGGTGGTGAACCGGCGTTTGAAAGAGACTCTGGATCTCAGCAAAGGCAGCAATGGCCGGCTGAGTCTGGGCGCCCGCAAACAGCGCAATATGTACAAGCGCCTGGGGGAGGCCTGGGCCTTGCGGCCGGAGCGCCTGTCGGAACGCAATCCTGAGCGGGGCCATCTGGAGCTCGCCGTCGGCTTGAGCAGCTGTCATCATTTTATTGAGGACGGTGCGCCCTTTATGCCGGAAGAATCCGAACTGCGCCTGCGGAGCCAGGGCCGCGTGGGCCGGGCCGGGCCGGCGCTGAGTCTGCTGCCCGACAACGACGCGCCGTGGGTGAACGAAGACCAGGCCCGCCGCCTCAATGCCGGCATTGTTTTGCCGCGAACCTCCCGCTTCGGGGCCGAACCCGGCCGCGACAGCAAGGATATCTGGCTTAAGGTGTACTCCCAGTCCGCCGGGATGCCGGAGCAGGCGGGCACCCCGGTGGCGCACCGGCTGGCCGTGTGCGAGCGCAAAGATTCCAGCCGCGGCGGTTTGGGTATGATCTGTCAGGCGCCGTCGGGGATGGCCTTCAGGGTGGGGGAAATGATCGCATTCCGCTCTCCCGGCACGGCGGAAGGTCGTGCCCGTGACAGCGAATGGGTAGTGGGCACGGTGCGCTGGCTCAATGTGGGGCCCCGCCAGAATCTGGATTTGGGCGTCCGCCAGCTGGCGGATGACGCCCTGGCGGTGGCCACCAAGGGGGTGAGCGGCGTGGGCCAGGGCGGCGAATATTTCCGCGCCCTGGTGATTCCCAAACTGGATCCCATGCAGTACCCCACCACCCTCATCGTGCCCGCTGCCGCCTATGACGTGGATTCAGTGGTCTTGGTAAACACCGGTGCCGAGCTGTTTCACGCCCGCCTCACCAAGTTGCTGGAGGCCACCGACGGCTATGCCCGTTATCAGTTTGTCCTGGTGGAACCGCCCAAGGAGATGCCCCGGGAGGTGGATCCGGGTAAAATCGACCGCTACATCAGCTAAGTGCCCTGCCATGCAAGAAGAACCCAGACTGCCCGACGACCCCCTCTACCGCCTGCTCCGCGATGGCAAGGTGGGGGTGTTTAACCAGGAGCGGGCGGCCGGCAGGCACTGTGATTTGCGCGGCTGTGACTTCCGCGGGGTCGACCTGCGCGGCCTCAATGCCGACGGTCTGGATTTGAGCCACTGCTATTTCCGCCAGGCGGATTTGCGGGGCGTCGATTTCACCGGGGCGGTGCTGGAGGGCGCCAGCATCCACGCCAGCAAGATCGCCGGCGCCTATTTCCCTGCCCAGCTCTGCGCCGAAGAGATCACCCTCTCCCTGCTCCACGGCACCCGTATGCGCTACCGCAGTTGAGCCGGCAAGGCAGGGAGAACCTGACGGCGCAGCAGCTTCCCCAGTGGCCGCAGGGGCGGATGGTCATCCGCCACCTCAACGATATAACCCACTGTGCGCGGAATGTCGGCGAGATAGCCGGGCTTGCCGTCGCGATGATACAGCCGGGCGAAGATCCCGGCGGCTTTCAAATGGCGCTGCACGCCCATGAGGTCGAACCAGCGCTGGAACTGCGGCGCGGCAACCTCGCGCAGATAACCCTCCCCCTGGGCACGCCGCAGATAGACCGCCACCCAGTCCTTGACCCGCTGCCGCGGCCAGCGGATATAACAATCGCGCAGCAATGACACCAGGTCATAGGTCACCGGCCCCACCACCGCGTCCTGAAAATCCAAAATGCCCGGGTTGCGGCGGGGCAACCGCATCAGGTTGCGGGAGTGGTAGTCCCGGTGCACCCACACCTGGGGTTGCAGCAGGGCCTGGCCGGCGAGAAAGTCGAAACAGCCCTTGAGTTCCTGTTCTTGTTCCGGCGCCAGGCTGAGGCGGAGATGGCGGCCCAGCAGCCAGTCGCGGAACAAGGCCATTTCCCCCAGCAACAGGCTGCGGTCGAAGGGGGGTAGCGCCAGGGCACCGGGGTCGGCACCCAGCAGCCGGATCAGGGCGCTTTGGGCGTCGCCGTAGAGGGCATCGGCGTTGTCCTCGTGCAACACCTGCAAATACACCTCGCTGCCCAGATCGTCCAGCAGCAGCAGCCCCCGCTCCAGATCTGCTGCGTGTACGGTGGGTACCCGCAGGCCCAGGGCGGCGAAAGCGCGGGCCACGGCAATGAACGACCGGCTGTCTTCCCTGGCCGGCGGGGCGTCCATCACGATATGGCTGTGGCGACCGTGGCGGACGCGGAAATAGCGCCGGAAACTGGCGTCGGCGGAGGCCGGCTCCAGCCGCGCCACGGCCAGGCCCAGATCATCCCGCAACCAGTGCTCTATCAGTGCCCGGCGTGGATCCACCGCCCTCTCCTTTCGTTGCCTGGGGGGGGATTCTATGCCATTTTATGGCGCTCTTCTTCCGGCCCGGGTCCGCTTCGGAGTAATGACACCCCGCAAGTTTGTCTGTTTCAGCGCCGCTCTCACCCTGGGCGCGGCCTGGGCGGTGCCCGCCGCGGCGGATCAAGCCGGACCCCAGGGCATGTGGGGCCTGTGCGCCCACCTGCCCCCTGTCGTCGAGGATCACGCTTCCACGGTCCCACCGCACGCCGCGCAAACCGTCTTGAGCGCCGACTACGCCGAGGGCCGCGAGGACCACCTGATGCGCCTGGAAGGCGGCGTGGTGATACAGCGGGGCGCCCAGCGCCTGTGGGCCGATCGGGTGTTGTACGATGCGGCCACAGACCAGGTTACCGCCGAGGGCCACGTGCGCCTGCGCCAGGAACCGTTGGAAATGGAGGGAGAGCGGGGCGTTGTGAATCTGACGCAGGACCGCGGCACCTTCGAGCAAACCCGCTACCGCTACACGCTGCAACACGCCCGCGGCGAGGCTGAGACCATCACCCGCCTGGGACCGTCCCTGACCCGGCTGGACCGGGCCACCTACACCACCTGTGATCCCGGCCGCAAGGATTGGTCGTTGAAGGCGCGGCGGGTCTATCTGCACCATGACGACGATGTGGGCACGGCCCAGCACATCGTGCTGCGGGCCCTGGACGTGCCGGTTTTCTATTTCCCCTATCTCAGTTTTCCTCTGAGCGGTGCGCGCAAAACCGGCTTTCTGTGGCCCAGCATCGGCTACGGCAACGAGACGGGGCTGGATATCAGCACGCCGTTTTACTGGAACATCGCCCCCCACCGGGACGCCACCCTCACACCCCGCTATCTGCAAAAACGCGGCCTGCTGGCCAAGGGGGAGTTTCGCTACCTGAACGAAAACAGCCGCGGTCAGCTCAACCTCGAATACCTGCCCGACGACAAGCTGGAACAGAAAAACCGCGCCTCCGCCCGCTACCGCCACCATCACCGCCTGGCGTCCCACTGGCAGGCGGACATCGACGCCAATTATGTGTCCGATCCTTTGTATTTTTCCCAACTGGGCGGCAGCCTCAGCAGCGCCAGCACCACCCACGTGAGCCGGCGGCTGGACGTGCGCTACAGTGGCGAGCACAGCCGTTTCCTGGCCCGCGCCCAGGCCTACCAGACCGTTGACCGGACTATCGCTCCCGCCTCCCGCCCTTACCAGCAGCTGCCGCGGCTGGAATATCAGGCGGAATCCCCCTGGCAGCCTCTGGGAATCGCATCGGCCCTGGACGCGCAGTGGGTGCGTTACTACCGCGCCGACAGCGTTCGCGGCCGGCGTTTGGATGTGAAGCCGTCGATCTCCTGGCCCTACCGTACCCCCGGGCTGTTCTTTGAACCCAAGCTCAGCCTGGAACACACGCGCTATCAGCTCAGCGGTCTGGCCCCCGGCGACCCCGCCAGTCCCGGCCGCACCGTACCCCTATACAGCGCGGACGCCGGCGTGATACTGGAAAAAGCGTTTCCCTTGGGCCGGCGCAACTATCTGCACACCCTGGAGCCACGCTTGTACTTTCTGCGGGTACCCTACCGGGACCAGTCCGAACTGCCCGTGTTCGACACCAGCGTGGCACAGCTCAGCTATCCCCAGTTGTTTCGCGACAACCGCTTCACCGGCCCCGACCGGGTGGGGGACGCCCAACAGCTCAGCGCCGGTTTCACCACCCGCCTGATTGACGCCGAAAGCGGGCATGAACCCCTGAGATTTTCCGTGGGCAGGATTTTTTATTTCGACGACCGGCGGGTCCAACTCAGTGGCACCCTCCCGGAAACCCGCCG
>DRLM01000139.1 GCA_011375345.1 Gammaproteobacteria bacterium | reverse complement strand
TTAACACCAAGGCAAAACTGACTGTCAGAAAAGCCTTTGGCTTTAGAACCTATCACGCTATGGAAATCGCTTTGTATCATACACTTGGCGCCTTACCTGAACCGGAATCTACCCATAGATTCTGCTGACGAGGCTTCTTTTTCTGGCCGCCTGCGGAAACCCCGGCCCCAGCGGAACACCCCCGGACACCGGATCAGGCGCGGCCCCCGGCCCCCGCGCCGCCGCCCCCCTGACCCTGGCCAAGAAAAGCGGCTGTCTGGCCTGCCACAAAGTGGACGGCAAACTGATGGGACCGGCCTGGACCGCCGTGGCCGAGCGCTACCGGGGTGACCCGGATGCAAGAAACCGCCTGATCAACAAAGTAAAATCCGGGGGGGCCGGCAATTGGACCAAGGTCACAGGCGGCATGCCCATGCCGCCCAACTACCCGCGGGTCAGCGACGAAGACATCACCAAGCTGGTAGACTTTGTGCTGGCATTGAAAAAGTAATTGCTTCACGCAAGCGGCGCTTACAAGAAACAACCCCGTTCCACATAATTGACCCCGGTTTGTCAGCATTCTTTACAGACGTATGATCGCACCCCGGAGGCACCGCGGATGCCGTGAGTATTCTCTATGTATATCAAAGTGATATACAATATTGGCCTTATTATTGCTTGCACGGACAAACAATCCCCTGAATCAACCAGTGGCGAAACAGAATATGGATCAGCAGCACAATAACGACGAGGACGCCCCCAAGCCGTCCGTCCCTGCCCAAGACACACACAAGCCGTTTGACCCCTCCAGGCGGCGCCTCGCCAAAGCAGGCGCCGTGTGCGTGCCCCTGCTCATGACCCTCGCCAACCGGCCGGCATGGGCCCACCATTGCAGCCTGTCCCAGTGGCAGTCGGGCAACATGTCGCAGCACAATCACCTGTGCACCCTGGGCAAAAGCCCCGGTTACTGGAAAACGAAAGACACCTGGCCCAGCCCGCTGGATGCAGGGAGCTGCTCCAAGACAGGCTCCAGCTACACCTGCACGGGGGGCACCCTGTTCCACGACCTGACTTACGGCTTCGGCGGTACTGAGCACGTGGGGTATTCCATGCGCTTTGTCATGCTGGAACGCAATAACAACACCTTCGGCCCCGGCAACCACGTGGTGGCCGCCCTGCTGAATGCCTATGAGTACCCCGGCGACTATGTGCTGACCGTGGCCAATGTTCATGCCTTGTACAATGAATATCTGAACGGCTTCATGACCAGTTCGGAACTCAGAAGCTTCCTGGACACCACCTGGACCTGAGGCGTGGCACAGCGCGCGGCAGCCTCCCAATGGGCGCTCAGCGGCGGCGCAACGCTGATGTTCCGGAGCTGGGAAGACGAAACGGTGGTATATCACCAGCAGTCCGGCGACACCCACGCCTTGAGTGCCGTGGGCGCCGAATGTCTGCGGCTCCTGGCCACAGCCCCCCGGACGCTGCCCGACCTGGTGGCGGCGGTAGCCGCCGCCTGTCAAATCCCGCCTGATGCGGCGCTGACTGAATCCGTCGAAAAACTTGTGCTAGAGTTGGCCGGGAAAGGACTCCTGGAAGAACGCTGACTTGGCCATTCCCCGCCCCACCCTTGCAAGACACCCCCGTTCCAGGCTCTCACCGACGCCATCCGGCAACCCCGCAGTGCGGGCGCGTGATGCCGGACAACACGGCACTCACCAGTGAAAATCGGCGAAATCGAACCCGGGGACATTGCCACGCGGCTGGAAAGCGAAGGCTTGTGTCTGCCCATCGGCCCGCTGATCGTCCGCCTCCGCACCCCAATCACACCCGTCGCCGGCACCATTGCCACCCTCTACGGCCATTACGAGCTGCCGGAGCACTGTGACTGCGCCGATTTCCACATCATCCTGGAACGCTGCGGCGGGCTGCGGCGCTGGCTCAGGCCCCAGGTCATCTTCTCTTTGGACGGCCACCGCCCCTTCAAGCCATTGCCTCTCAACCAGGCCTTCCCCAGCTTCGAGTGGGGCCTGAACTGGTGTGTGGCCACCCATTACCATCGCTATCTCATCATTCACTCGGCGGTGCTGGAAAAAAGCGGCAGGGCCCTGATCCTGCCCGGCCCGCCCGGCGCGGGCAAAAGCACCCTGTGCGCAGCGCTGGCGATGCGCGGCTGGCGGTATTTTTCCGACGAACTGACCCTGGTGGAGCCGGACACGCTCGCCATCACCCCCATCCCGCGCCCCATCAGCCTCAAAAACGAATCCATCGCCATCATCCGCCGCTTCGCCCCGAAAGCCGTCATGGGCCCGCCGCACCATGACACCCTCAAAGGCACAGTGGCACATCTGCAAGCGCCCCCAGACAGCGTCGAGCGCGCCGGCGAGACAGCCGCGCCAGGATGGATCATCTTCCCCCGCTACTGCGCCGGCGCCGCCACCCGGCTCACCCCGCGTTCCAAAGCCTCGACCCTGCTCTATGCGGCGGAAAACGGCTTCAACTACTCCATCCTCGCCGCCATCGGCTTCGAGACCGCGGCCGAACTGGTGGACCGCAGCGATTGCTACGATTTTGTCTACAGCAACCTGGCTGACGCCATCACCACCCTGAACGAACTGGCCCGATGAGCGCACCTGCCTGCCTGCTTGTCCGCATCCTCCGCGACCCTGCGACCGCTGCCGGGCTGACCCAGAAAGACTGGGACCTGCTCATCCGCCAGGCCCGCAGCGCCAATCTGCTCGCCCGCCTCGCCCTGCGCCTGCGCGCCGGGCAGGTGGAGATTCCCGGGCGCCCCCGCATCCACCTCGACTCCGCCGCGGCCATCGCCGAGAAAAACCGCCGCGACGTATTGTGGGAAGTGCGCTGGATCGAAAAAGCCCTGGCCCGGCTGGAGCTGCCCATCATCCTGCTCAAAGGCGCCGCCTACACCGTCACCGGACTCCCCATCAGCCACGGCCGCCTCTACAACGACATCGACTTCATGGTGCCCAAAGAGCGCCTGGACGAGGTGGAGCGCGCCCTGCTCCTGGGCGGCTGGGTCACCACCCATCACAACGCCTACGACCAACGCTACTACCGTAAGTGGATGCACGAACTGCCGCCTTTGCGCCACATCACCCGCCTGAGCGTGCTGGACGTGCACCACAACATCCTGCCGGAAACCGCCCCCCTGCACCCCGACCCGGCCAGGCTGCGGGCCGCCGCCATGCCGGTTCCCGGCCGCGGCCGGCTCTACACCTTGAGCCCGGCGGACATGATCCTGCACAGCGCCACCCACCTCTTTCATGACGGCGAGCTGGAAAACGGCTTGCGGGATCTGGTGGACCTGGACGGCCTGCTGCGCCACTACGCCCGAACCGACACCTTTTGGACCGGGCTCGCCCGCCGCAGTCTCGAGTTGGAACTGCACCGCCCCCTGTGGTACGCCCTGCACTACAGCCGCGAGTTGCTGGGCACCCCCGTGCCCGCAGCAATGCCGGCCGAACTTGCCCGGGCCGCGCCCGCCGCGCCGCTGCGCGCCGCCATGGACGCCCTGCTCCGCCGCGGCCTGCTGCCCGGCCACAAAAGCTGCGCCGATGCCTTCACCGGCCTCGCCCGCTGGTGCCTGTATGTGCGCTCCCACCACCTGCGCATGCCGCCTCATCTGCTCCTGCCTCATCTCATCCGCAAAGCCTGGCGGCGTAGAGTGCGGGGTGAAGCGGACCATTGAGAGAGGCCGAGACCAGGGCACCACTCCCTCCGCCTCACTGCTCTTTTGTCCGCGCTGGAAGAGGATAAAAGGGCTCTGACCCCTTTTGTTACGCCGCGGTTGCCCTGCGGACGCGGCGCGCAGCGGCAGCGAAACCAAGCAGCGCATGCGCTGTGGCGGCGATCCCGGCATAGAACGCCAACGCGTGCAGGGAGCCGGGGAAATATTTCACCAGCCGCGCGCCGAACCCGGCGAGACTCGGCTCGGCGAAGCGGCCGGAGAAGAAATAGAAGCCACCGCTGGAGAACAGCTCACAGGCCATGGCCCCCGCGAGCGCGGCCCCGACGAGCGGCAGCAGCGTGCGCCATTCAAACCGGTGCCGCCGCGCATACCAGCGCCCGGCGAACCAAAGGGCGGCGTAGGCCGGCACCAGGAAGACGTAGGCAGGCGTCAGACAAAAGGCCTGGCCACCACTCACGATCTCCGCCAGGCTGGCGCCGCTGAGCAGGTGGGGGGTGAAATCCAGCCCCCAGACAAAGGCCAGCAGGGCCGGCAAGACCCATACCGGCCGCAGGTACACACCGGCAAGAAAGAATACCGCCCAGGAAGCGCCGGGCAGCTGTAGCGATGTGGCGAAGTGCTGGCCCCGGGTGGCGATGAGCAGCAGCGCCAGTCCGGCGCCGATCCAAATTTGATTGCGGGTCGATAGTGTCACCATGGCGGGCTCCTTGGATGGTGTCATTTGTGGTCAGGGTTGATATCTCAGGGTCAGGTACAGGCTGCGCCCCGGCTGATTGAAGTACGCGGCGGTCTCGTAGTCCTTGTCGAGCAGATTCTCGAGCCGTGCCTGCACACGCCAGTTCCCAGTCAGCGCATACTCGGCACGCAGATCAACGGTTGCGTAACCGCCCAAGCTCCGGGTATTGGCAAGATCATCATAGCGCCTGCCTGCGGCGAGCAGGGTCGCCCCCAGGCGGTAACGAGCGAAGCCGCGATCGGCGTCGAGACGCAAAAATCGCCGGGCTCTGCGTGGCAGTACGTTACCGTCATTGGCGCCGCCGGATCTGTTTTCCGGATCGAGCAGCGTGAGGTTCGCGTTCAGGTCCCAGTTTCCAAGCCGGGTGCCGAGTACCGCTTCAAGGCCGCGGATGCGCGCCTGGTCGATGTTGTTGGGGGCGAAAAGCGAGGCATCGTAGGCGATCAGGTCATCGACGCGGGTCTCGTAGGCGTTGAGCGACCAGCGGCCCCAGGCGGGTTCACCGCGCAGACCGAACTCCACGCTACGCGACGCCTCGGGCCGCAGCTTTGGGTTGCCAAAGCCGGGGAAGTATAGTTCATTGAAGGTCGGTGCCTTGAAAGCGGTGCCGTAGGCCACAGTAAGCCGCAGGCCTTCGCCCAGCGCGTAACCCCAGGCCGCGCTGCCGGTATTTCGGTTGCCGAACTGCTCATTGTTGTCGCGGCGCAGGGACAGCTGCACGTCGTGGGCACCGAAGCTGCCCTGATATTGGGTGAACAAGCCGCTGTTGTCCCGGGAGGTGACGGCATAGGCGGTGGTGCCGTCGATGCGGTCGTCCTGGTAGTCGGCACCCACCGTGAGCAGATGAGCGGCAGCGATGCTGATATCGTTCTGAAAGGAGAGGGTATAACGCTCGCTCTCGAAGCGGCTCTGGAAGGCACCGTCCTTGAAATTGTCAGACTCGTCCCGGCTGCGGCCCACAGCCAGCGTGGCTTGCCAGATGTCCCCGGGGGAGAAGCGCAACGTCCCGCCCAGTACCTGTTGCGTGAACTCAGATTCATTGACGAAGCCGCCATCAAATTCGTTGTCGCCCACGGCGTGCAGGGCGTGGACATCCATTTCAAGACCGTTGTCGAAACGGTAGCCCGCGCGCAAGGCCCCCGCCAGATTGCGGTAACCGTCCTTGTCCGGCTCGGTGGTGAAGCAACCGGCACCGTCCGGCGAGGGTTTGCCATTGCAGGCATTGAACCCCCCGGTGTCGATACCGCTTGCGCCTACGCTGAACCAGCCACGCTCACTGCCACCGGAGACACCCGCCGAGGCACTGTAGGTCTGGTAGCGGCCGCCGCCGATACTGAAGAAGGGCCTGAGCGCGCCACCGCCCTTGCGGGTGAAAATCTGGATCACCCCACCAATGGCCTCGGAGCCGTACAGGCTGGAACGCGGCCCGCGCACGATCTCGATGCGCTCGATCTGCTCGACGGGAATATCCTGCAACGCCGCGGTGCCCAGGCTTGCAGAGCCGGTCTTGACACCGTCGATCAGGACCAGCACGTGGTCGGACTCGGTGCCGCGCAAAAACACCGAGGTGGCCTTGCCGGGCCCGCCGTTGTTGGCGACGCTGACGCCCGGGACACCACGCAGCAGGTCCGGGACGGACTGTGCCTGCTGACGCCCGATCTCTTTTCGTGTGACAACGGTTACCGAAGACAGCGCCTCGTCCGCCGTTTGGGCGGTACGGGTCGCGGTAACAATGATGGGATCGAGTTCAACAGCAAAAGCAGACTGAGAACCCAGCAGCAGACACAGTGCTGCGGGCATGCAATTTCTCATACCTTGGTTCCCCTCCGGCACGCTCACCCGCGCGCCAACTGGTGACATAGAAACACCGCGGAGGAAAAAACCGGACGGGAACAGGAAAAAGAACCTGTCAGCCGCGACATCGCCCTCCGCAATGCCAAGCAAGGGCTCCAGGCCGGTCTCCGGGCTCGCGAGGGGTCTGGAAAGACCTGGGCGGATCGCCTTCCCACGTCGAAGCGCAGTGGCTCGATGATCCGCTTTTTACTCGCCTACCGTTGCGGGGGCAGCGCCGGAATTGTCCGTTGACGACATGTCAGGAACGCACCGGCTTCCCGTTTAATCCCTGGGGTGAACACCCTTGGGACACCTGAAGCTGGGCGGGGATTTTGATGGAACAAGGGACATGGTGTCAAGAAACAGCCTTGACAAGCATAAAAGGGGTCTGACCCCTTTTTAAACACTTTTTGGTGTTACAGGTATTGAAATCGTGCCACAGGTGGTGTTACTATATACACACTCGTGGCACCGGCCTCAAGTGCACACTGAGTGGCTGGCGCACCGTTTATTTTGAGAAATGTCTATCTTCGCCCTTCATTCGGCCGGGCAGTACGGCAGTTGCGCGTCTGGGCGGCCTTTTTTCAGGGAGCAGCGAAATGGTATGCGATTCGACCTATCATCGGCATCTCCATCGCACGGTGAGCCACACGCATACCCATCGCCACGATGATGACCACCATACCCATCATCACAATGAGGAAGTCATGGGTGAGCATTGTCATGAGCATACCCATGAAGAGATAGCGCATTCTCATCAGCACGAGCACGATGATGGACACCATGACCATCAACATGACGCAGCGCCGATCCATCCAACAACTACAGAGGGAGAAAGATGAAATCTGACAAAGCCTTAAATTCCGGCTGTCCAGCTGACAAGTCGAACACGTACTGTCCGGCAATGAGCGGCCACAGAGCGAAAGCGCTCGCCAGGCAGGCAGGCGGGGCCATCGCCGGCGGAGCCGTTTTGCTTGTGGTGTCAACATCCGTATTTGCCCATGGTGAGTCCCTGCGAGGTGGTGGCTCAGGCAGCATCAATACCGTGGGCGCGTCGATTCTGGAGGAAAAAGTAATCGGCCTGCGGTGGGACGCCCGCCGTTATGAGACCTTTTCTGATCAGCAATTGATCGATTTCAAAGCGGATGGTGAAGATGTCCACATGCACTCCAGCGAGGATGCCTACTTTCTTACCTATGGCTTCCCGGTAAATGAAGACATGGATATCAGCCTCATGTGGCAATACAATAATTTCAAGGGCTTTAAAGATAATGGCGATGACTTTGCCAACGATTGCTTTGCCAAAAACCCGCCCGTCAAAGGCGACCCCAGCAGCGCCAAGTGTATCTCCCCCACCAAAGAGTCGCCAGGCTTTGGTGATATGCTGATAACCGGCCGCTACCGTTTTTTCAACGATGGCGACAATCAATGGGCCTCTGTCTTCGGTGTTATACTGCCAACCGGCAAAATCACCAACAGAACAGACAACGGCGAAATTATCGGCACGCACAATCAGCCGGGAAGCGGCGCCATTACCTTTCAGGGCGGGATAGCCTTTAGTGGCCATCTGACGGAAAGCATTGCACTGGACGCGGATGTGATCTATCGCTTCGGAACCCAGGGCGCCAAGCAGTTCCGTCCGGGCAATTCTTTGCAGGCTGATGTTGCAGCAGCCTTTGCCCATCACAGCTCAATTGTTCCAGTGATCGAGCTGAATGCCATCTTCTTCGACCAGGACATTGAGAACGATGAAATCAAGAAAAACAGTGGCGGTGATGTTGTTTACCTGTCACCGGGCATCAACTATAAAATAAGCAAGAGGCAGGGGATCTACGCCAATTTTTCATACCCCGTTTACCAAGAATTGGGCGGCATCTCCAATGACGAGAAATACCGCTGGAGTTTGGGGTGGAGTTCAGCTTTTTGAGAAAAACCCGGGATCATTATGAAAAACCAACCATGGATTAATCAGTTGCTAGGCAAGATAGTCATAATGATCGGCATGGCGGGCGCAGTCGCGCCCGCCTACGCTCATTTCCAGATGATTGTCCCTTCAGATGAGATCATCTCTGCCGGTGAAAGCCGCCAGCTCACTGTGAGTCTCATCTTCACCCATCCCTTTGAAGGCATGGGGCTCAACATGAAAAAGCCGCAGCGTTTCGGCGTTTGGGTGGCAGGAAAAGAAATTGATCTTCTGGGCAACTTGAAAGAGACCCCTTACCAGGACAGAGCCGGTGACACGCTGTCATCCTACCAGGCCAGCTATAAAATCCGCAAACCGGGTGATCATGTTTTCTTCGTCGAGCCGCAACCTTATTGGGAGGCCGCGGAAGAACGCTTTATCATTCATTATGCAAAAACTGTTGTTAATGCCTTCGGCATGGAAGAGGGGTGGGACAAAGAACTCGGGCTGAAGGTTGAAATCGTGCCATTGACCAGGCCTTACGGACTGTGGACCAACAATCTGTTCCGGGGCGTGGTCAAACACAATGGCAAACCGGTGCCGTTTGCCCGTGTTGAAGTGGAATACTACAACGACAAAGCTGAGGTGATGGCACCCTCTGATCCCTACATCACCCAGGTCATCAAAACGGATGCCAACGGTGTGTTCGCTTATGCAATGCCCAAATCGGGCTGGTGGGGAATGGCCGCCCTGGTGGAGAGCGACGAGGCCATGAGCCACGACGGCAAAGCGTACCCGGTTGAACTGGGTGCGGTGCTGTGGGTCAGAACACGCGATATCGAGAGGTAGTTTGTTATGACTGACAGCTTTGGTTTTTCCCGTCTGCCTCTGTCATGGAAACTGCTGGTTACCGGCTTTGTCATCATTCTTGGCAGCGGCTATCTCGCTGCTGTGTTCAATGCGGCGCTGTCTGTCGGCATAGATCCACAGGCCATTTCCGATCACTACGGGGACAAAAGCCTGTCCAGCAGTGAAGCGGCGGCGATTGCCGAACAGGGCTTTGTCGAGGAGGAATTTTCTTTCGACGACGAAGAGACATCGGGCGGTGACAAGAACATGGCAGGCATGGATCACTCGCAAATGGATATGGCAGGCATGGACCACGGTGCGGGAGCGATGGGTGACGACACCCTGCCGCCACAGATTCTGGCCCAGGTCTCCCACATTCATCTTCTCTCGTTTTCCCTCCTGCTGCTAGCAATGGGAGGCTTGCTCTGCCTGACCCGGTTGCACGAATCAATCAAAGCCGTCGTGGTCTCATTGCTGTTTTTAGGCCTTTGGGGGGATATCCTCAGCCTCAACCTGGTGCGCTTTGTCTCCGGCAGCTTCTCCTATATGACCGTCGCCACGGGCACCACAATCGGCCTCTGTTTTGCCTTCATCTCCCTCAGGGTGTTGTGGGAGTTGTGGCTGATGAAACCGGAAACCATTGAGGAATCATGAACATGAAAACTATTCGCAACCCTATGGCTTTTCTTGTCGCGCCGCTGTTGGCCATTGGTCTGACCTTGGGCGTCAGCCAGGAGGCTCAGGCACACAAAGGCCACGCCGGGCCAATGGTCACGTTTATGAAAACCAAGGCGGCCTTGAAAACGATGCTGCCCGAGGGGGCCAGAATCGTCAAACGCAAGCAGCCGTTGAAAGAGGACGCCGCCGAATGGGCAGAGAAGACTTACGGCCTGGAACTGGATGACAAGCTCTACAGCTATTATCTGGCTACCGACAAGCAGAGCAAAGCGATTGTTGGTGCGGCATATGTGGGGAAAACAAATTACCGTCACGGCGAACTCAAATTTGCGGTGGGCTTGGATGCAGACAATCGCATTGCTCAAGCTGCCGTCTTGGGGATAAATGAAAAATATGTGGTGGATTTTGATGGAAATGTCGGCACCGGTCTGATCGCCGATTACGCCGGGCTTTCCCTCAAAGAACTGGTTGCCAGGGCGGATGAGCTGGCTTCATCTGACAAGGCCACCCGAGAGTTTTCCGCTGCCATACGTGATGCGGCGGTACTGTTGGCTGCGTTCATAAATAATATGAACGCAAAAAAATAGCCGCCCCGTCCCCTTTCTCCCTTTTCTTCACTGGCAGGCAGCGGGTGGTCCTCCCCCACCCCTGACCCGCCACACAACTGCCCCACCCGCCCCCGCCCGGCCTGCGCTATCATCCCTCCATGAGCCTGAGCGCTTTCCACCCCGCCACTGCCGCCTGGTTCCGGCGCGCCTTTCCCGCCCCCACAATGGTGCAGACCCAGGCCTGGCCTGCCATCCAGGCCGGGCGCCATACCTTGATCGCCGCGCCCACCGGTTCGGGCAAAACCCTGGCCGCGTTCCTGGCTGCCATTGACGGCTTGGTGCGCGAGGGGCTGGAGCGGGGTTTGGACGACACCACCCGGGTGCTCTACGTCTCCCCCCTCAAGGCGCTGTCCAATGACATTCAGAAAAACCTGGACCACCCCCTGGCCGGTATTCGCGATGAATTGTTGCTGCAGGGGGTGGTGGACGTGCCCATCCGCGCCCAGGTGCGCACCGGGGACACCCCCCGGGGGGAACGGGAGCGCATGCGGCGCGAGCCGCCGCACATTCTGGTGACCACGCCGGAGTCGCTGTACCTTCTGCTCACCTCGGCATCGGGCCGGCGCATGCTGGGCACGGTGAGCAGCGTGATCGTGGACGAACTGCACGCGGTGGCGGGCAGCAAGCGCGGTGCCCACCTCATGTTGTCACTCGCCCGGCTGGATGCCTTGTGCGGGGACGCTCAGGGCCGCACGCCGGTGCGCATCGGCCTGTCCGCCACCCAAAAACCCATCGAGGACATGGCCCGCTACCTCACCGGGGGCGCGCCCTGTGCCATCGTGGACACCGGCCACCTGCGGGCGCGGGATCTGGCCCTGGAAGTGCCGGACTCGCCCCTCACCGCCGTGATGGCCAACGAAGTGTGGACGGAGATATACGAACGCCTGGAAACGCTGATTCAAAACCACCGCACCACGCTGATTTTCGTCAACACCCGCCGCCTGGCGGAGCGGGCCGCGCGCCACCTGGCGGAGCGGCTGGGGGACAAGGCCGTCACCGCCCACCACGGGTCCCTGGCGCGGGAGCACCGGCTGGAGGCGGAGCAGCGGCTCAAGACCGGCAGCCTCAAAGCCCTGGTGGCCACGGCCTCGCTGGAATTGGGGATAGACATCGGCGAGGTGGACCTGGTCTGCCAACTGGGCTCGCCCCGCAGCATCGCCGCCTTGTTGCAGCGGGTGGGCCGCTCCGGCCACGCGGTAGACGCGACCCCCAAGGGCCGCTTGTTCCCTCTGAGTCTGGACGATTTGGCAGAATGCGCCGCCCTGCTGGATGCCGTGCGCCACGGCGAGCTGGACCGGATTCTCATCCCCGAAGCGCCGCTGGACGTGCTGGCCCAGCATCTGGTGGCCGAAGTGGCCAGCCGCGAGTGGATCGAAACCGAATTGTTTGAACTTTGCCGCCGCGCCGGGCCCTACTGCGAACTGGAGCGGGAAGTTTTCACCAACGTGGTCACCATGCTGGCCGAAGGCTTCGCCACCCGCCGCGGCCGCCGCAGTGCCTATCTGCACCGGGACGCGGTAAACGGCAGGCTGCGCCCCCGCCGGGGGGCGCGCCTCACCGCCCTCACCAACGGAGGCGCCATTCCCGACCAGTTTGACTACGAGGTGGTGCTGCTGCCGGAGGGTCTGTTCATCGGCAGCCTCAATGAAGACTTCGCCTTTGAAAGCCTGCCCGGCGACATCTTTCAACTGGGCAACACCGCCTACCGCATCCTGAAAATCGAGCAGGGCAAAGTGCTGGTGGAAGACGCCCAGGGCCAGCCGCCCAACATCCCCTTCTGGTTCGGCGAGGCACCGGGGCGCACCGACGAGTTGTCCCAGGCCGTCTCCCGCCTGCGGCAGACGGTGACGGAGAAATTGGGCAAGGGTCTGCCCGCCACCCGAAAGTGGCTGGAAGACGAACTGAATCTGGACCCTGCCGCCGCCCGGCAACTGGCCGAGTACTACGCCACCGCCCTGGCCGCACTGGGGGTACTGCCCACCCGGGATTGCATCGTGTTCGAACGCTTTTTCGACGAAGCGGGCGACACCCATTTCGTCATCCACGCCCCCTTCGGCTCGCGCCTCAACCGCGCCTGGGGCCTGGCCCTGCGCAAGCGGTTTTGCCGCAAATTCAATTTCGAGCTGCAAGCCTCGGCCCTGGAAGACAGCATCGTGCTGTCCCTGGGGCCCACCCACAGCTTCCCGCTGGAAGAAGTGGCGGGATATTTGAAAGCCGCCACCGTGCGGGAGATTTTGATCCAGGCCCTGCTGGACGCACCCCTGTTCGAAACCCGCTGGCGCTGGTGTGCCTCCATTGCCCTGGCCCTGCAACGGGTGCGCGGGGGCAAGCGGGTGCCGGCCCCCTTGCAGCGCATGGCGGCGGCGGATCTGGTGGCGGTGGTGTTTCCCGATCAACTGGCGTGTCTGGAAAACATCACCGGCAACCGGGAAGTGCCCGCCCATCCGCTGGTGGATCAGGCGCTGGCGGATTGCCTGACGGAGGCCATGGACATTGATGGACTGGAACGGCTGCTGGGCCGGCTGGAGCGGGGCGAGGTGCGGCTGGTCTGCCGTGACCTCAGCGCGCCCTCGCCCCTGTCCCACGCCATCTTAAACGCCCGCCCTTACGCCTTTTTGGACGACGGCGCGGCGGAGGAGCGGCGCACCCTGGCGGTGCAGCAGCGGCGCTTCAATCAGCCGGAAGACGCGGCGGCGCTCGGAAAGCTGGACCCGGCCGCCATCCGGAAAGTGCGGGAGGAGGCCTGGCCGGCGCCGCGCTCGGTGGATGAACTGCACGATGCCTTGCTGGTATTGGGGTTTGTGACGGCGGGGGAAATGGGGGGTGAGGCGCGCGCGACCGGAGCAGAAAATCCCCCCCACCCCCCCTTTTTCAAAGGGGGGAGTGAAGAACTGTTTTCCGTATTGGTGCAGGACCAGCGGGCAACGGCGTTGACGGCGCCCGGCGGCCAAACGCTGTGGGTGGCGGCAGAGCGTGTGCATGAATTGTTAGCCCTGTTTCCCGACACCGAACTGAGGCCGCTCATCGCGCCACTGGCGGCACCGCCGGATGACCCGGATGCCGCCTTGCTGGAACTGGTGCGCAGCCGTCTGGAAGGCCTGGGGCCCGTCACCGCCGCCCGGTTGGCCGCGCCGCTGGGCCTGCCGGCCGGCCGCATCGAACTGGCCCTGCTGGCACTGGAACAGGAAGGCTGCGCCATGCGCGGCCGCTACACCGGCGCGGACCAGACCGAATGGTGCGAACGCGGGCTGCTGGCGCGGATTCACCGTTACACGGTGCAGCGCCTGCGCGCCGAAATCGAACCCGTGAGTCCGGCGGATTTCATGCGCTTTTTGTTCCGCTGGCAGCATCTGGACGAGCGCCGCGGCGAAGGCACGGACTCGGTGGACGCGGCGCTGCAACAACTGGAAGGCTTCCCCCTGGCAGCGGGAGCGCTGGAAAGCGAAATCCTGCCCGCACGGGTGGATTTCTATCTGAAACATCACCTGGACCAGCTCACCGGCAGCGGCCGCTACGCCTGGGCCCGGTGCACGCCGCCGCCCGCCTCCGCCAGGCCGGGCAAGGGGCAGGCGCCTGTGCGCATGACGCCCGTCAGCCTGATGCCGCGGGAAAACCTGGCCCTGTGGCGCACCCTGGCGGCCCCGACGGAAGATTTGAACCCGCGCCTGTCCAGCGCCGCCGCCACGGTGCGGGACCTGCTCAAACAAGACGGCGCCTCGTTTTTCGCGGACCTGGTGCAACGCAGCGGCCTGCTGCGCACCCAGGTGGAGGCGGCGCTGGGGGAATTGGTGTATTTCGGCCTGGTGAGTGCCGACGGCTTTGCGGGCCTGCGGGCCTTGATCACCCCCGCCGCCAAACGGGGTGGCTTCAACCGGAGACGGCGCGGCGGACCGTCGGTGGACGATGCCGGCCGTTGGGCGCTGCTCCGCCCGGCTGCCAGCAATGAGCGGGAGACCACCGGGCACGTGGCCCGGGTGCTGCTCAAACGCTACGGCGTGGTGTTCCGCAAATTATTGGAGCGGGAGGCTTCTCTGCCTTCCTGGCGCGAGCTGCTTTACGTTTACCGCCGCATGGAAGCACGGGGCGAGCTGCGCGGCGGCCGTTTCGTGGCCGGTATCGCCGGCGAACAGTATGCCCTGCCGGAAGCAGTGGGGCTGTTGCGGGAGACGCGCAAAGGGGGTGCGCGGGGGGATTTCATCACGCTGGGCGCGGCGGACCCCCTCAATCTCACGGGCATCGTCACCCCCGGCCCCAGAGTGCCGGCGCAGCTGGGGCAGAAAATACTGTACCAAGACGGTGTGCCGGTGGCCGCCAGCGCGCGGGGGGATGTCCGCTGGCTGGCGCAACTGGACGAGGCGGGCCGTTTCGCGGCCCGCAGCCACCTGCTGCGTCAGCCCATGGCGGCGGCTGCGGACACAGGCAGGCTGTGGTAGCTCACCACCCGGTTGCGGCCCTGTTCCTTGGCGGCGTACAGCGCCCGGTCCGCCATTTTGAACAACTCGTCAAAGGTGATTTTCTCATCCACGGGCAAGGTCGCCACACCAAAACTGGCGCTGACGGAAATCCCGACGGGGTGCAACGCGTCCAGCTTTTGCCGCAAGACCTCGGCCTTGGCGCAGGCATCGGGGAGCGGGCAGCGGGGAAACACCAACACAAACTCCTCCCCGCCGAAACGGGCGATGACATCGCCCGCGCGCACATTGGACCGCATCAGTCCCGCCACCGCTTTTAACACGGCATCACCCTGGGCGTGCCCGTGGCTGTCATTGATGACTTTGAAATGGTCCAGATCCACCACCAGCACGCTCAGGGGCTCGTGGTGGCGGTAGGCATTGCTGGTGAACTTCTGCGCCGTCTCAAACAGGAAATGGCGGTTGTGCAGGCGGGTGAGCTGGTCGGTGACCGCCATCTCCGCCAGCTGTTTGCGCTGGGCCTTAACTTCGTCCAGCAGTTGCTTGTTGGTGATGAGATTGCCCACCCGGGCGATGAACTCTTCCTCCAGCAGGGGTTTGGCAACGTAATCATTGGCCCCCTGACGCAAAAGTTCAATGCGCCGGGCCACATCATCCAGACCGGATACGGCCAGGATGGGGAGATCGCATTTATCACCGTCCAGGGTGCGGATGGCTGACACCAGCCCCAGACCGCTCATGCCCCCTTCCACCACAATATCCGTCACCACAATGTCGTAGTCATTGCATTGGAGCGCGGCGAAGGCGGTTTCCGCGTTGGTAAAATGCTCCACCTCCAGGCCCACATTCACCAGCATCCGGGTGGTGAGGGCCGCCATGGCGCGGTTGTCTTCCACATACAGCACCCGCCCTTTGCAGACATGACGCATGCGGCGCACGAAGCGTTTCAGGGTCTGGCAAAGTTCGTCGAAATCGCCCTTGCGCAAGACCTCGGAAATGCCGGCATCGAAACCGCGCCGCAGCACTTCATCGTCCTCATCAGCGGTGAGCAGCACAATGGGAAGCAACTGGGTGGCGGGAGTCTCGCGCAGGCGGCGGCTGACGTCGTAGCCCTTCATATCGGGCAGATGCAGATCCAAAAACACCATGTCCACCGGACCCTGTTCCAGCACGTCGAAACATTCGGCCCCGCTGGCGGCAAAACGGCACTCCACCCCTTCTTCTTCCAGCATGACCCCCAGCATGTGCTGAAACAGTTTGGCGTCATCAACTACCAGCGCTTTCATTGCTCCCCACAGCTTGCTCTAAGTCAGGCCCGGGTTCAAACTACCCGGCACCCGCGCAGACCACACCCGTCGCGCCCGCCACGGGCCGGGGGAGAAGACGGACTCGGCGTTTGTCAACCGTACCAAGTGATTTCTCTGCCTGCCGCCAGGCCGGACTGGCCGGCCGGGCTGATGAAACATTATGTTAGTGTTATCTCATATCTTTTCGTCCCCGCCCGGACGAACTTGATAGCAAACCATTGCACGAGGTCCCCGCCATGGACGACGATCCACCGCCGCCTCCCCAGCGCACCTTTAACTGCTGGACCTGCCGGCCGGCCCGGTGGATTTGCGTGACGGAGCCCGCCATATGGCGTCAACACGCCCGGTCTGTGGCAGGTGCCGTCCCCCTGGAGAATCGTTTTAAGGCGTTTTATGGAATTTAAGGACTACTACAAAATACTGGGCGTAGACCGCAAAGCCACCCAGGATGAGATCAAGCGGGCCTACCGCAAACTGGCGCGCCAGTATCATCCGGATGTGAGCAGTAAAACCGACGCCGAAGCCCGCTTCAAGGAAGTGAACGAAGCCCACGAGGCCTTGAAGGATCCGGAAAAACGCGCCGCCTACGACCAGCTCTTGCATGGCGGCTGGCAGGCCGGCCAGGGTTTCAAGCCGCCGCCGGGCTGGGACGCCGGTTTCGAGTTCCGCGGCCGCGGCTTTCGCGACGCGGGAAGCGGGCCGGGTTTCAGCGATTTCTTCGAGAGCCTGTTCGGCCGCTTCGGCGGTGGCCCCGGCGCCGGTTTCCGCCCCCGGCCCGAGGCCTCCCGCGGCGAAGACCACCATGCCCGCGTGCACATCAGTCTGGAAGACGCCTACCACGGCGCCAGCCGCAATATTTCCCTGCAATTGCCGCAAGTGGACGCGCAGGGACACGTCGTCACCCGCCCCCACACCCTGCGGGTGAAAATCCCCGCCGGCATCCAGCCGGGGCAGAAAATCCGCCTCGCCGGCCAGGGCGCGCCCCCCTTGGGCGGCGGTCCTGCGGGGGATTTATACCTGGAAGTGCTGTTCGAACCCCACCCCCTGTTTCAGGTGGAGGAACGTGATGTACACCTCACGGTGCCCGTCACACCCTGGGAAGCGGCGCTGGGCGCCAAAATCACGGTCCCGACCCTGGGGGGCAGGGTGGAACTGAAAATCCAGCCCGGCTCCCAGTCGGGCCAAAAACTCAGGCTCAAGGGCAGAGGCCTGCCCGGCCAGCCCCCGGGCGACCAGATCGTCACCTTGCAGATTCACACCCCCAGGGCGGAAACGGACAAGCAACGCCGGCTGTATCGGGAACTGGCGGCCGCCCTGCCCTTCAATCCGCGGGCGGGGATGAATTGACCAAGGCGACGTGCGCGGTCCATGCGGCACAGTGGCAAACGTCAGGGGAGATTTGACGCCCCGCCCCTGGCAAAACTGTGAATCCGTCCCCGGCGCGCTGGTGCGCAATCAGGCACCGCCCGTTTCTGCCGCCACGCAGGCCCGAAACGCCTCCAGCAGACTGACGAACACGGGGCCGGGGCATGCACCCAGGGGACGGCCGTCCACCTCCCGCACCGGAATCAGTTCGGCACCGGTGCCGGTCAGAAAACATTCGTCGGCGGTGTAAAGATCGTATGGCGCCAGGGGCAGCTCTGCCGCCGCCAGCCCGGCCGCCCCTGCCAGCTCCAGCACCAGGGCCCGGGTAATGCCCGCCAAAGCCCCTTCCGACGTGGGTGGCGTCAGCAGGCACCCGTCACGCACAATGAAAAGATTGTCCGCCGTCCCCTCGGCCACCCGGCCGCCGGCGTTCAGCAACACCGCCTCATCCGCCCCGGCATGGGCCGCCTCCAGGCGTGCCAGGAGAGGGTTCAGATAGTTGAGGGTCTTGATCCGCGGATCCAGCCCGTCGGCGGACAGGCGGCGGGTGGCGGCGATGATCAGCCGGGCCCCGGCCTCCCGCACCGGCTGAGGCACCATTTCCAGTTGCGTGGCAATAAGGATGACATTGGGCCGGGGGCAGGCGGCGGGGTCCAAACCCATGGGCCCCTCGCCCCGGGTGACAATCAGGCGGATATAGCCCTCGTCCCCGTCAAAGGCCTCGATCAGCGCCGAGACGGCCTCATCCAGTTCGGCGGCGCAATAGGGCAGCGTGAGCCGGAGCGCCGCCGCGGAGCGCTCCAGCCGCCGGCGATGCGCGCCCAGCCGAAACGGCCGCCGGTGATAAAAACGGATGCCTTCAAACACACCGTCGCCGTACAACAAACCATGATCCAACACCGGCACCACCGCCTGTTCCCGCGGCACCAAGCTCCCGTTCACCCAAAACACGGTCATAACACCCTCTCTCCTGCGGGGCGCGCGCCCCTGCCCGGTTTCCAGTCTCAGGCTTGCAGGCTAGCGTGACT
>DRLM01000138.1 GCA_011375345.1 Gammaproteobacteria bacterium | reverse complement strand
GCGACGGGCACGGTCACAAAGTCCGGGTCACCCAGGTACTCCGCCCGGTCGCGGTAGGCCCGGCGCATGGCCTCTATGATGAGGTGTTTGCGGGTAACGCTGTCCAGCGCCGTCAGGTCATAGCCTGCCAGGATGTTCAGCATGGTCACCAGGGCGACGCCGCCGGAAGAGGGGGGGGCCGCCGAGATGATATTCAGGCCCCGGTATTGCCCCCGCACCGGCTCGCGCTCCACCACCCGGTAGGCCGCCAGATCTGCCAAAGACCACAGCCCGCCGGCGGCGCGCACGCCGTCCACCAGCTTGCGCGCCACCGCCCCCCGGTAAAAGCCGGCGGCGCCCTGTTCCGCCAGCCGGGTGAGCGTTTCCGCCAGATCGCCCTGGCGGATCACCGTGCCCACCTCGGGCACCTTGCCCTCCACCAGAAACACGGCCGCAGCGGCGGGAGAGGCCTTGAGGGCCCCCAGCCGAAAGCGCGCCAGGCGGCGGTAGCGCTCATCCACGGCAAAGCCCGCGCGGGCGAGGCGGATGGCCGGGGCCAGGCTTTGTTGCAGACTCAAACGGCCGTAGCGCCCGGCCAGGTGCACCAGGGCAGCCGGAATGCCGGGAATGGCCGCCGCCAGCGGCCCGTCGATGGAGGCCTTGGGAATCACCGCGCCGGCGGCATCCAGATACATGTCCCGCCGGGCCGCGGCGGGGGCACGCTCGCGGGCGTCCACCATGGTCTGAAAGCCGTCAGCCCCCCGGTGCAACAGGTAAAAACCGCCCCCACCCAGGCCCGAACTGTAGGGTTCCACCACCGCCAGCACCGCCGTCACCGCCACCGCGGCGTCGAAGGCATTGCCCCCGGCGGCCAGGATCTCATGACCCGCCTCGGTGGCCAGGGGATGGGCGCTGGCCACGGCGGCGGCGGGAACACGCGGCGCCGCGGCCGCGGGAAACACCGCCATCAAGAAAACCAAAATAACCAGTGGCCGCCTCATTGCCTGTTCCTTAGAAGTGAAATGCTGGCTGCCCCGCAGCAAGGACCTGTTCAGCCTCCGCTGACGAGACGCCGGTACTTCTCCCGCAGTTCGGCCTCGCTCTCCTGCCGCGCGGGATCCTTGGGGATGCAGTCCACCGGGCAGACCTCCACACACTGGGGCGTGTCGAAATGCCCCACGCATTCGGTGCACAAATCCGGGTTGATGACGTAGTACTCCTCCCCCTGGGAAATGGCCTCGTTGGGGCATTCGGGTTCGCATACATCGCAATTGATGCATTCCTCGGTGATCATCAGCGCCATGGGGTCTTGCTTCCTGTTTCTGAGAAAAAAACCGGGATTTTACCCCAGGCGCTGTTTCAGCGCCGCCTCCACCTCAGGGTGAACAAAGCGCGACACCTCCCCGCCCAAAGCCGCCACCTCCCGCACCAGACTGGCGGATAAATAACTGTAGTGTTCCGCCGGCATAAGAAACACTGTCTCCACCTCGGGCGACAGGGTGCGGTTCATGCCCGCCAGCTGAAACTCGTATTCAAAATCCGACACCGCCCGCAGGCCCCGTAATATCACCCGCGCCCCCTGGGCGCGGGCGAAGTCCACCAGCAGGGAGTCGAAGCCGGTGACGGTCACCTGCCCATGATCCCCGAGCACGGTGCGGGCCAGCGCCACCCGTTCGTCCAGGGAAAACGCCGGCTGCTTGCCGGGATTGGCCGCCACCGCCACGATCACCCGGCCGAACAAGCGGCAGGCACGGGTGACAATGTCGCTGTGGCCGTGGGTGATGGGGTCGAAGGTGCCGGGATAGATGGCCGTGACCCGCTCCTGGTTCATGATGCTTCTGCCTCCGCCGTGACGCGGAGCAAATGATACCCCACCTCGCCCGCCCGGCGGCTGCGGTACACCCGCCAGGGCGGTGGCAGTTCGGGCAAGGGCGCCCGGCCGGAGCATTCCAGATACACCCAGGCGCACGGTGCCAGCCACGCGCCGCGGTGCAGCAGGGCGATGCACCGGGGCAGCACCTGGCCGGCGTAAGGGGGGTCGAGAAACACAATGTCGAACGGCCGGGGCGCACCGCGCAGAAAATCCTGCGCCACCGCCCGGACGATGGCGGCGCCCTCAGCCTCCAGCATGCGCGCCTGGTCCCGCAGGACACGCACGGCGCGCACGTCCCGTTCCACCAGGGTGACCGCGGCGGCGCCCCGGGACAGGGCCTCGAAACCCAGCACACCGCTGCCGGCGAAAAGATCCAGGCAGCGGGCGCCGGGGAGGTCGGCCTGCAACCAGTTGAACAGGGTCTCGCGCACCCGGTCCGGGGTGGGGCGCAGGCCCGGCACCGGCGCAAAGCGCAGTATGCGCCCCCGCCACCGGCCGCCGATGATGCGCAGGCGCCGGGGGGCGCCGCCCCGGCTCACTCCCCGCCCTGGCCGCCACCCAGCACGACGGTCACCATGCGGTCCGGATTCAGCCGCCGCCGGAAGGCGTCCCGCACCTGCGCCACGGTAACGGCCTGTACCCTGGCGTTAAAGGTGTCCAGATAATCCAGGGGCAGGTTGTAAAAACCAATCATGCCCAGGTTGTCGACGATCTTGGAATTGCTGTCCAGACGCAGGGGGAAACCGCCGGTGATGTTTTTCTTGGCCGCCTCCAGCTCCGCTGCCGTGGGGCCGTTCTGGATGAAATCGGCCACCACCTGCCGCAGCACCTTCAGCGCTTCCCGCGCCTGCTCGTTGCGGGTCTGCAGGCCGGCGATGAAGGGCCCCCGCCCGGCCATGGGCGAGAAATAGCTGTAAGCGCTGTAGGACAGGCCGCGTTTTTCGCGCACTTCGGTACTGATGCGCGACACCAGCCCGCTGCCCCCCAGCACGTGATTGCCCACATACAAGGGAAAATAGTCGGGATCGTCCCGGGTGAGGACGGGCTGGCCCATGAGAATATGGGTCTGCTCCGAGGGAAAGGCCACGGCCACCTCCTCCCCTCTTTCCGGCGCCTCGGCCAGGGGCAGGTCCGGCGCCGCTTTGCCGGCCGGCAGCACGCCTACGGTCTGCTCGGCCAGGGCCGCCGCCTGCGCCTGGCTGAGGGCGCCGACGATGGCCACCACGGCATTGCGGCCTACGTAATAACGCTGGTAATACGCTTTTACATCCGCCACCGTCAGGGCCGCCACCGACATTTCGGTGCCGGACGGCGCCACGGCATAGGGATGGCCGGCGTATGCCGTTTCGAAAAAGCGTTTGCCGGCCTGCTCGCCGGGGGATTCCTTTTGCGCCCGCAACCCCACCAGGGTACGGCTTTGCTCCCGCTTGAAAGCATCAGCGGGAAAATCCGGCCGCCGCAATACCAGCGCCAGGGTCGCCACGGCCGGCTCAAGCAGATCGGCTTGGGTGAGGCTGCGCAGACGGACAACGGCCATGTCCCGATGAGAGCTGGCACCGAAACTGGCCCCCACATCCTCGAAACGGGCAGCGATCTCATCGGCGGACAAGCCCCCTGCCCCCTCACCCAAAAGGCTGTTGGTGAGCTGCGCCAGGCCCGGATGGTCCCCGTCGCGGGCGGCGCCGGCATTAAAGGTAATGCGCACATCCACCATGGGCAGCTGCGGCGCCGCCACAAAATACACCTCGGCGCCGTTGTGAGTGTTCCAGTGCTGGACAGCCGGCGTGGCCCAGACCACCGGCACACACAGTGCCCAACTGAAAAAAATGACGAGCGTGTTCTTAGCGGACAACATGTTGGCCTCCGTGTGAACGGCGCAGCGCTGCGGCGCGGTCCATGGGCAGGGGATCAAGGATGGCAACGGTCAGGCGGTCATCCACCAGATACTTCCTGGCCACCGCCCGCACCTGCTCGGCGGTCACCGCGTTGACGCGCTCCAGGTAGTCCTCACCCGTACGCCAGCCCAGCCCCACGCTCTCCAACATGCCGATTTCCATGGCCTGATAAAAAGTGGAATCATTTTGATACACCTCCGAGGCCATCACCTGGGCCTTGACCCGCTTCAGTTCCGCCTCGGACACCCGTTCAGACTTCAGCAGTCCGACTTGCTCTTTGATGGCGCTGCGGAGTTCTTCGATGGTGTGCTCCCGGGCGGGCGTGCCGTTGATCAGAAACAAGCCGGGCAGGCGGTCGGTCATGCTGTAACCCGCCCCCACAGAAGCAGCCACTTCGCTGCCACGCACCAAGCGCGAGGCGAAGCGGGCGCTGGCACCACCATCGAGCACGCCGGCCAGCACCTCCAGGGCATAAGGCTCCCAGTCTTCCGCAGCGCTTTTCAGCACGGGCACTTTGTAGCCCATGACGAGGTAAGGCAGCTCGGCCGGCGCCCGCACGATGATGCGGCGCTCGCCTTGTTGCGGGATTTCACCGCGGGGCTTGAGAACCGGCAGGGGGCTGGGCTTGAGGGCCCCGAAATGCTTCCTGGCCAGGGCCAGGACATGATCGGGATCGACATCCCCCACCACCACCAGCACGGCGTTGTTGGGCGCGTAAAAGTGCTGGTACCACCGGGCCAGATCGGACACCGTCATGTTCTTCAAATCATCCATCCAACCGATGACGGGATGATGATAGGGGCTGGTGAGAAAAGCGGTGGCGGCGAATTGTTCGTAGGTGAGGGACTGGGGATCGTCCTCGGTACGCATGCGCCGCTCTTCCATCACCACCTGCACCTCCTTGGCGAATTCCGCCGGATCCAGGCGCAGATTGCGCATGCGGTCGGCTTCCAGTTCAAAGCTCACTTCCAGGCGGCTTTTTTCCATCTGCTGAAAATAAGCCGTGTAG
>DRLM01000137.1 GCA_011375345.1 Gammaproteobacteria bacterium | reverse complement strand
TTCGACGATGGAGTCCACCGGACAGGATTCTTCACAGAAACCGCAATAGATGCATTTGAACAAATCTATGTCATAGCGCGTTGTGCGGCGCGTGCCATCCGCGCGCTTTTCCGATTCAATGGTAATCGCCAGGGCGGGACACACTGCCTCACAAAGCTTGCATGCGATACAGCGCTCTTCGCCATTGGGATAACGGCGCAGGGCATGCAAGCCCCGGAAGCGCGGCGACATGGGTGTTTTTTCTTCCGGATACTGCACTGTGATTTTCTTGGCGAACAAGTACCGGCCGGTGAGTTTCAAACCCATCAGCAGTTCCACCAGCATGAGGCTGCGAAAATAATTGACGACTGTATTCATGAGCGACCCGCCGCCTTAGTCAAACCAGGGACCCAGTTCCGCCAACACCGCCGCGCCGGCGACCAACAACCAGACGATGGTAATGGGGATAAACACTTTCCACCCCAGACGCATGATCTGGTCGTAGCGATAGCGCGGGAAAGTGGCGCGAAACCATAGAAACAAAAACAGGAAAAACGCTGTTTTGGCCAACAGCCAGGCAATGCCCGGTACCCAGCCAAACAAACCTTCGAGCAGCGGAATGCCTTGAAAAGGCGACAGCCAGCCGCCGAAAAACATCAGCGCCGTGAGCACTGAAATCAAAATCATGTTGGCATATTCAGCCAGGAAGAACAGCGCGAAGGTCATACCCGAATATTCGACATGGAAGCCTGCGACAATCTCCGACTCACCTTCGGCCACATCAAAGGGGGCCCGGTTGGTTTCGGCCACACCAGAGATGAAGTACACCAGACACAGGGGCAGCAACGGCAGCCAGAACCAGTGCAGTAAACTGCCGTCCTGGCGGGTCACCACATCGCCCAGGTTCAAACTGCCCGCCGCAATCAGCACGCCCACCAAGGCAAAACCCATGGCAATCTCGTAAGACACCACCTGGGCGGCGGATCGCAGCGCGCCCAGGAAGGCATACTTGGAGTTGGAGGCCCAACCGGCAATGATGATGCCGTACACACTCATGGAGGTCAGCGCGAGGATATACAACAGGCTGGCGTCAATATCCGCCAATACCCAACCGTCATCGAACGGCACCACGGCCCAGGCGGCCAGTGACGGCGCCAACACCAGGCACGGGGCAATGATGAACAAAAACCGGTTGGCATTGGTGGGGATGATGATCTCTTTCATCATCAACTTGAGACCATCGGCAATGGGCTGCAGCAAACCGCGCGGCCCCACCCGGTTCGGTCCGATGCGCACTTGGACGTAACCGATGACTTTACGCTCGGCGAGGGTCAGGTATGCCACACTGAGCATGATGGGCACGACGATAATGACGATTTTCAGCAGAATGAGTACGACCGCAGGGAGCGCCGCCAAGGTGCTTTCAATGAATTCAATCATGGTCCTGTCAAGCCTTGCTGATTTCAATGGCGCTGGCATGAGCGGCCAGGCCGGCGCTCTCCCTCAGGCCGGCGGGTATCCATACACAGCCTGCGGCTACCCGGGCATCGACAACAACAGGCAACGTCACCGCGGCCTCGCCCTGTTTTGCTTCCACGCTGTCACCCTGGGCCACACCCAGATTTTTGGCCGTCACTTCATTCAGATAGACCGCCGCCGGTACGGCGTCGGCGGTAGCCTGCAAAGCGCCCGCCCGGCGCACGACATTGTCCACAGCATAAGGTGGCACATCCGCGAGGCGCCAAAGCTGCTCCGACAGCGGTGACAATGCGGCCGGGGCAGTATCGGCCAGCAGGGCCGGCACCAAGTCTTGGGATTTGCCCGTTTCGGGCAAAGCAGCCCGCACCTCTTCTACCGAGGTGTAGTCAAAGCCGTCCAGACCGAGGACGTTGCCCAGCACCCGCAAGACCTTCCACGCCGGGCGTGCCTCACCCGGACCAGTGCTGGTGCCGGTAAAGAACTGCCAGCGGCCCTCAGCGCTGACAAACGTTCCCGCCGTTTCGGCAAATGTCCCCACAGGCAAAATCACGTCGGCGTAGTCGCGCATGGCGTCCGTTACAAATGGAGTGAGAACAACAACGCTCTGCGCTGCGGACAGCGCCTTCATCGCTTCAGCCGGATCCGCGCAATCCAGCTCCGGTTCAATGTTGAGCAACAGGTAGGCCCGCAGGCCCTGCGCCAGCATTGCCCGGGCATCCAGGCCGGGCTCGCTCAACGGTTGTGCAGCCGGGCCGCGGTGCGGTATTGCACCCGCCAACCAGGCCCCGGCGCTGTTGGCGCCCGGAGTAAACAAGCCCAGGCTGGAATGGGTGCGGCTGGCAATGAACGCGGCCAGGGTGCGCAGCACGGATGCCGCGGGATGAGCCAGCGCCGACGCACCCAGAAACACGGCGCTGCGATCGCCACGCTGCAGCCGTTCCGCCATCGCTTTGTGCGTATCGCTGACGGGCGCCGCGGCCAAGCACTCCGTCAACGCCCGGGGGGCATCCGCGGCCCCGTCATCCACCAGTGCCCTGGCCACGCCGGCCAACGCCCGCTCCATGGCAATGGGGTCGGCGATAATTTTCTCCGCCAGCGGAAAGCGGAACTCATAATCCATGGAATTGATCACCATGAGCGCACCGCCCCGCACGGCTGCCTTGCGCAGGCGATGGCCAAGAAGGGGTTGTTCCTTGCGCACGTTGGAACCGATCAGCAATACGCTGTCCAACAACTCCAGCTCTTCTATGGCCACCCCCAGTGTGGGTGCGGCGGGCATACGGGACTGATCGGCAAAATCACCGTCCCGCAGACGATGGTCGATATTGTTGGATCCCAAAGCCCGCATCATTTTCTGCGCCAACAAACACTCTTCCAATGTGGAAGAAGGTGAGACCAGCATGCCGATTTGCCCGGCACCATGGCGACCCAGGGTCTGTTTGAGCGCGGCAGCGGCGGTTTCCAGCGCTGTTTCCCACTCTGCCTCCACCCACTCGCCGTCTTTGCGCAACAGAGGTGTCGTGGCCCGGTCTGCGCTGGCCAGACCCTGGTAACTGTAGCGGTCACGGTCGGCAGCCCATGTTTCGTTGATGGCCTCGTTCTCCCGGGGCAGCACCCGCATGACCCGGCCGCCCCGCACATGCAGGAAAAGGTTGGCGCCGACACAATCGTGGGGCGATACCGCCTCCAGCGCGGTCAATTCCCACGGACGGGCGGTGTAACGAAAGGGCTTGGAGGTCAAGGCACCCACCGGACAAAGATCGATAACATTACCTGACAGCTCGGAGGATACCGCCCGCTCGACATAGGTGCCGATTTCCATGTGCTCGCCCCGTCCCGTCGCCCCGAGTTCCTTGATGCCGGCTATTTCATCACCGAAACGGACACAACGCGTACAATGGATACAACGCGTCATATCCGTGGCAATCAGGGGACCGAGTTCTTTTTCCCCGACAACTCGCTTGCTCTCGTGATAGCGGGAGTGGTCCCCACCAAAACCCACGGCCACATCCTGCAAGTCACATTCCCCCCCCTGGTCGCAAATGGGGCAATCCAGGGGGTGGTTGATAAGCAAAAACTCCATCGTTCCGTGCTGGGCATCCAGGGCTTTCGCGGATTTGGTGTAAACCTTCATGCCTTCGGTCACAGGGGTGGCACAGGCGGGCAGGGGCTTGGCTGCCTTTTCCACCTCCACCAGGCACATGCGGCAATTGGCGGCGACGGAAAGTTTCTTGTGATAGCAAAAACGTGCAATGGGAATGCCGGCCTCATCGGCGGCTTCAATCACCATTGCCCCATCCCGTGCCGTTATGGATACGCCGTCAATTTCGATGTTTACCATCGCCGCTCTCTCTGACTACACCCACGCCCCACCGGCGCCGGCCTTTAAATGCTACCGGGCCCGACCTGGCACTTGCCGTGGTCAATATGATGCTGAAACTCGTCCCGGTAATGCTTTACGAAACTGGCCACCGGCATGGCCGCCGCATCACCCAGCGCGCAGATCGTGCGCCCCTGGATCCGGTTGGACACATCAACCAACAGGTCTAGATCTTCCTGCCGCCCCCGGCCGTGCTCAATGCGGTGCACCATACGCGCTAACCAGCCGGTACCCTCACGGCACGGTGTGCACTGCCCACAGGACTCTTCGTAGTAGAAGTGGGATATACGTGCCAGCACCTTCACCATGCAGGTGTCTTCATCCATCACTATCACCGATCCGGCCCCCAACATGGAGCCCGCTTTGGCGATGGAGTCATAGTCCATGGACACCTCCATCATGGCGTCACCGGGCACTACCGGCACGGACGACCCGCCGGGAATCACCGCCTTGAGTTTTTTGCCGCCGCGCATGCCGCCGGCCATCTCCAGCAATTCTGAAAACGGTGTCCCCATGGGCACTTCGTAATTGCCCGGCTTGTTCACATGACCGGAAACGGAGAAAATCTTGGTACCGCCGTTGTTGGGCTTGCCCAGTTCCAAAAACCACTTGCCGCCGTTGCGCATGATGGCGGGAACGGAGGCCAGGGTTTCGGTGTTGTTGATGGTGGTGGGACGGCCATACAGGCCGTAGCTGGCCGGAAACGGCGGCTTGAAACGGGGCTGCCCTTTCTTGCCCTCCAGAGATTCCACCAGGGCGGTTTCTTCACCGCAAATATAGGCTCCGGCACCCAGGTGGGTATGGATGTCGAAGTCGAAACCGGTGCCCAGAATATTCTTGCCCAGGTAGCCGGCCTCGCGCGCCTGCACCAAAGCCGCCTCAAAGCGTTCAAAGGGTTCCCAGAATTCGCCCCGGATGTAGTTGTAACCCCTGCTCGCGCCGATGGTGTAACCGGCAATCGCCATACCTTCGATGACGGCATGAGGGTTAAAACGCAGAATATCGCGGTCTTTGAACGTGCCCGGCTCGCCTTCGTCGGAATTGCACAAAATATATTTTTGGCCGGCCGAAGAGCGGGGCATAAAGCTCCATTTCAATCCCGTGGGAAAACCCGCACCGCCACGACCGCGCAAGGCAGAGGTTTTCAATTGATTGATAATTTCCTCGGGCGAGGTTTTGTCCCTGAGGATCTTCTCCCACGCCGTATAGCCGCCCACCTGGCGATAAGCGTCCAGGCTCCAGGGCGTGTCGTGACCCAGTGTTATGAAACATACTTCATTGGCCATGGCGCTTACTCTAAGCTGTCCAAAATGGCGTCGATCTTGTCAGGCGTGAGATTCTCGTAGTACTGCTTGCCGATCTGCATCATCGGCGCGCCGGCACAAGCACCCAGGCATTCGACTTCCTTCAAGGTGAACTTGCCGTCCGCACTGGTCTCACCCAACTTGATCCCGATTTTTTCCTCCAGATGGCGAACCACGTCCTCAGAACCGCACAACATGCACGAGACGTTGGTGCAAACACATATCTTGTGCCGCCCCACGGGTTGCAAATCGTACATGCTGTAGAAGGTCGCCACCTCGTAGACGGAAACCGGCTCCATCCCCAGGTAGTCCGCTACGGCATCCATGGATTCCGTGGTCAACCAGCCCTGCTCTTCCTGCACCAGACGCAGGGCGGCCATTACGGCCGACTGCTTGTGCTCCGGCGGATACTTTGCCACCCACTGGTCGATACCGGCCCGCACCTTGGCAGACAACTGCTTGGACTCCGGCGCGCTCATCGGTCGATCTCCCCGAACACGATATCCTGAGTACCAATGATGGCCACCACATCCGCCAGCATGTGGCCGCGGCACATCTCATCCAGGCCTGCGAGGTGGGCGTAACCGGGAGCGCGGATTTTCACGCGATAGGGTTTGTTGGCGCCATCGGAAATGATGTACACACCAAACTCGCCCTTGGGGTGTTCCACCGCGGCATAGGCCTCGCCTTCGGGCACGCAATAGCCTTCGGTGAACAGTTTGAAGTGGTGGATGAGCGCCTCCATATCTGATTTCATCTGTTCACGCTTGGGCGGCGCAACCTTGAAGTTGTCAATCATCACCGGACCGGGGTTTTTTCGCAGCCAGTCAATGCACTGTCTGATAATGCGATTGGCTTGGCGCAATTCCTCAACCCGCACCAGATAACGATCATAACAATCGCCGTTCACACCCACGGGGATATCAAAATCCAACCGGTCGTAAACCTCATAGGGCTGTTTCTTGCGCAGATCCCACTCCACGCCGGAACCGCGCAACATGGGACCGGTAAAGCCGAGCTGCAAGGCGCGTTCAGGTGACACCACACCAATACCCACGGTACGTTGTTTCCAGATCCGGTTTTCCGTGAGCAGGGTTTCATACTCGTCCACGTACCTGGGGAAACGCTCGGTGAAGTCTTCGAGGAAATCGAGCAGGGAACCCTGCCGATTGCGGTTCAAACGTTCGACGTCTTTGGCGCCATGCCATTTGGAGGTGCTGTATTGGGGCATGCTGTCGGGCAGATCGCGGTACACGCCGCCGGGACGGTGATAGGTGGCATGCATCCGGGCCCCGGAGACCGCCTCATAGCAGTCGAACAAGTCTTCACGCTCGCGGAAGCAATACAGGAACACGGTCATGGCCCCGATATCCAGGGCGTGCGCCCCCAGCCACAACAGATGATTGAGAATGCGGGTGATCTCATCGAACATCACGCGGATATACTGGGCCCGCAAGGGCGGCTCTATGCCCAACAATTTTTCTATTGCCAGTACATAACCATGCTCATTGCACATCATGGACACGTAATCAAGCCGGTCCATGTATCCGATGCTTTGGTTGAAGGCTCTGGCCTCTGCCAGTTTTTCGGTACCGCGATGCAACAGGCCAATATGCGGGTCGGCACGGACGATGGTCTCACCATCCATTTCCAGCACCAGCCGCAGCACACCGTGGGCGGACGGGTGCTGCGGGCCGAAGTTCATGGTGTAGTTACGAATCTCAGCCACGTCTCACCTCAGACAACTCGGGCACTTCACCCTCATAACGACTGTCGTGACGTATCACGCGGGGCACCAGCTCACGCACCTCGGTTGCCACGGGTTCGTACACGACGCGGCGCTTTTCCGGATCGTAGCGCATTTCCACGTGACCGATCAGGGGAAAATCCTTGCGGAAGGGATGACCAATGAAGCCGTAGTCGGTCAGAATGCGGCGCAAATCGGGATGGTTGTCGAACAAGATGCCAAACAGGTCGAACGCTTCGCGCTCAAACCAGTTGGCCGCGTTCCAGACACCCACGACGGAATCCACCCGCGGCGCCTCATGATCGAGAAACACCTTGAGGCGCAGGCGGTGATTGTTTTTGACAGACAGCAAATGATAGACAACAGCGAAGCGCGGGCTGCGCCCCTTCTCCTCACCGTAAGTGAGGTAGTCCACGCCACACAAATCCATAAGCTGGTCAAAAGCAAGCTCCGGTTCGTCGCGCAGGGCCTGACAAACGTCGAGAACATGTTCACGGGATATCTGAACGTTCACTTCATCCAACGCTACGCTGCATTGCTCCAGCACCGCTGCAAAACGTTCTTGCAGGCGCGCGGCCAAGCGCTGATTACGTTCAGACCAAGACATGGATTCCCCCTCTGTCCCTTAGCGGGCGATGGTGTTCGTGCGCCGGATTTTGTTTTGTAATTGAATCACGCCGTACAGCAGTGCTTCTGCCGTAGGCGGGCAACCCGGTACATATATATCCACCGGCACGATACGATCGCAGCCCCTCACTATCGCATAAGAATAGTGATAATAACCGCCCCCGTTGGCGCACGAGCCCATGGAGATCACCCAGCGGGGCTCGGACATCTGGTCGTATACCCGCCTGAGTGGCGGTGCCATTTTGTTCACCAGGGTG
>DRLM01000136.1 GCA_011375345.1 Gammaproteobacteria bacterium | reverse complement strand
CGGCCAGGGCTTCAAACTCTTCCCGGGCCTCGTTGTTCCCCAGCGCTTCCAGGGCGCGGGCCCGCCAGTAGCGCCAGCGGGGTTCTTCCCGTTCCGCTTCGGGCAGGTGTTCCACCCAGGTAAGCACCGCTTCCCAGTCCTTGAGCTTGAGCGCAACCCGTATGCGCCATTCCCGCAAGGACTCGTCTTCGTTCCGGCTCAGGTCCAGGGCCGCCAGGCGTTCCAGGGCCTGAGGACGGCCTTGCAGGGCATAACGGAGGGCGAGCTGGCCCTCCACGGTGGCGCGTTGTTCGGTGGAGAAGGCGTACCGCACTTTCAGCGTGTCCCAGGCGCGGGCGGCGCGATCCAGGCTCGTGCGCATCAGCCGGCGGATGCCGTGAACCAGAATATCACGGGCCTGGGGGCTGTCTTCGCGCAGGCGGGGGTGGCGGGTGACCAGGGCCGGGTTGCGGTCCACCTCTATCCACGGCCGGACGAAGCGCAGGTCTTGCTTCGGGAGGTAGCGGCTGAGGTAGCGGGCCAGGCTGCGATTCCGTTTGGCCATGGCCAGCCCGATGCGTTGCCATACCAGTTTGCGGCTCAGCCCCCCTGCCTTGCGCCAGGCGCGGAACACCGGGTCGCAGGCGGCATGCTGGGATTTGCCCACCAACCACAGCGCTTCAATGCCTTCCAGCGCTTCGCGGGTCTGGCCGGTTTCCAGCAGGGCGCGGTGATAATTGCATTGCAGCGCGGCGCGGCTTTGGGGGGTGTAGAAGATGAGATATTCGCGCCAGCGTTTACGCTTCGCCAGACGTTGCAGCCAGGCCCGGCGCAGGCGCGGCGCCATGGGCGTATCACCGTATTCGTCTAAAAATGCGGCAATCTCCTGCGCCGTGGCGCGGGACAGGTAACGACGCAGTTCGCGGTAGCGCAGATAGGGATAGAGCGGGTAATGCTTCAGCTCCGCCAGCAGCGCGTGGAAACGGGTGCGCTGGCCCTGAACCAGGGCCTGCTCGGCCTGGCGGAATTTTTTGCGTTCAAGCGCATAATCGGGGTCACCGGCAATGGCGGCGGCCGGTCCCCAGGCCAGCGCCAAAATCAGCGCCAGACAAAAATATTGACGTCCCCACATGGGTCATTCACCCCTGCTGCCTGTTATCGTCGCCGCGGCCGGCAACTTTATTGTGGGCAGTTTTGTTGTTATTTACCCCGCGCGGCGATGACAGGTCCATCGCCCCCACACGGTTTTTGTGCGCGGTGACAAGCACACCTGTTACCTCGAAAGAGCACTGGGACTCCTCCGGAATCTGGGAATCGAGAAAGTAACTCTGATTTTGGCAGCTTGGTGAAGAAAGTGAAAGCGGATGGTTTGACCATCCGCTTTCCAAAGGGGGTATACGCCGCCTTGAAAACGGGGCGCCCGAGGGCCCGCTTTCACCGGCAGTGCTTCGGTCAGGCCGCGTCGTGCTGGGGATGCAGGGGAGTGCGGCGAAAATGCAGCGTGTCTTGACGCTGGGCGACTTCTTTTACGGCAGAGCGCTCCACGAACTGGGCCAGGGTGATGCCTTCCAGGAATTTGTAGATTCGGTCGCTGAGTTCTGACCACAATTCGTGGGTAAGGCAACGATCACCTTCCTGGCAGTTTTTCATCCCGCTGCAGCGGGTGGTGTCCAGGTTTTCGTCCACCGCGGCGATGATTTCGGCCACGTTGATGTCCTTGGCCGGTCGTGCCAGACGGTAGCCGCCGCGCGGGCCCCGTGTCCCGGCAATCAGCCCGTCCTTGCGCAAGCGGGCGAAAATCTGTTCGAGATAGGACAGGGAGATGCCTTGGCAGACCGAGATATCGGCCAGCGTCACGGGACCATGGGCTTCATGCAAGGCAAGGTCCATCATGGCGGTGACCGCATAGCGGCCTTTGGTGGAAAGTTTCATCGCGCTGTTCCCCCTCGTGTGTTGGCGAGCCTTCAGGTGAAGCGAATAACTAAGTTGTTCGCTAGAAAATGTCATATCGCAGTCAATTAGTCAACTTTGCCCGGGCGCGGGAGGAAAGCGCAGGAAGGATGAAGGGGGCGCGGCTGTGGGAGGACAAGGACAGGGGGGAAAGGTATCTTCCAGGGCAGAGGGCCGGCCGTCTCCCGGGAAGCGCTATCCCGGAGACGACCCGCGCCGGCACCATAATCTAGGGTTTTTCGTCGGGCGTGGGCGGGCGAGCTTCGTCGCGATAGATCAGCACCGTCAGATAAGCAGTCAGCCCCACTGCGACCAAACCGACCACGGCCACCAGCGTAGCAATCAGAGTTTCCATTGTGTTCGCCCTCTCGTTGAGTTCAGTCAGGCTTTGAGCCTGTTCATTTCCTATCACGTGGGTCAATATTAGCATTCTGGCTTGGGGGCGCAACAGATGCTGCAAAGCAAATGAATGCCGACTTGTGACTTGGCGTCGCGGATGGTGCCGTCATACAACCAGCCGCGGGCCTGTTGCAGGGGAATCCAGTGACTTTCCAGCAGCTCGTCGGGTTCCAGGCGCTGGGGGACGGCGGAAAGCTGGCGCGCCAGAAAAAGATGAATGACCTCATCACTATAGCCCGGTGCGGGGTAGATCTCCCCCAGCATGTCCCAGCGGGCGGCGCGCAAGCCGGCTTCCTCTTCCAATTCCCGTCTGGCGGTGTCCAGGGGTGGCTCGTGCTTGTCGCGCTTGCCCGCGGGCAGTTCCCAGATCCATGCCTCCAGGGGCGGGCGGTATTGCCGCACCAGACACAGTTCCCCTTGTTCATTGAGGGCGGCGATGGCCACGCCGCCGGGGTGACGGACCACTTCCATCCGGGTGCGGCGGCCGTGGGGGAGGAGAAACTCCCCCGCCTCCAGGCGCAGTATCCGTCCCTGATAGACTGTCTGTCCGTTCATGGGTGTTTTATCCATTGCTTGCGCCTCCACTCAAGCGCGCCGCCAACCGCGCCGCCAGCGCGGCGACGCCGCTGGGGGCGAGGGCCGGCGGCGGGCCGTCTGCCACCAGGGCGTTGCCCGCCGCCACCACCCTGCCCTGGCGCAGCGCCGCGAGACTTAAGGGGGCACAGCGTCCCACCCGCTTGAGCCAGCTGACCAGCCAACGTTCTTCCGGCCAGTCCTTGCGGGGCACGTAGAGAACAGGGACGCCATTGCAGGCGGCCTCGGCGAAGCTGCCGTAGCCCGGCTTGGTAAGCAGCACATCGGCACTGCGGAGCACGTCCGGGAAGGGCAGTGCCAGGGACTCCAGGGCGACCAGGTCGGGCCGTTCCACGTGCCAGGCGGCGGGCACAATCCAGCGCCAGCCCGGCTGGGACGGCCAGCGGCTCAGATCGAGCCGGGTGGGGATACCGCCCAGGGAAACCAGGCCCAAGCGCTCCTGTGGCCTCAGCCTGAGGCCTTGTGCCAACTCTGCCCGGCGGCTGCGGCCGGACCGCGCCAGGGGTCCGATGGCCTGGCGGTGGGGCAGGCGGGGCATGGGCATGCTGGGGGCAGGCTGATAGAACACCTCCGCCTGCCCGTAAGCGGCCTCGATTTCGGCCAAAATGGCCGCGGCAGTGTCCTGCTGGCCGCAAAAGTGGGCGTAAATGTCCGCCCAGTTCAAAGAGCAGAGCGCTGCCGCCGGCACGCCCACCTGCGCCGCCGCCGCCAGGATGCGGTAGGGCACGTCGCAGAGCAGGTAATCAGGGGCCAAGCGTTCAAGCAGGGCGGCGTCCTGCGCCATCCCCTGCTGCCAGCGGGCGTGAAAGCGGGCATACGCGTGGCAGGAGGCTGCCACATCCACCGTCAGGGCGTCCTCCATGACCATGCCCACGTCCAGCGACCGCGGGTGATAGGCGAAGGGCAGGGGGAGGCGGGCCGCCACCACGGACCGGGGCAGGGCGCCCAGAAGGGTGAGGCGCAGCGCCGGAAGGCGCGCCCTGAGCGCCTCCAGCACCGGCGCCACCTGGGCCAGGTGGCCATAGCCGTGGCCGGACAGGGCCACCACCAGATGGCGATTCATTGCAGCCCTGCGAACCACGGTGGCAGGGTGAGCAGGCTGAGGGCGGTGAGTGTCTCGCGGGCGTGGGCCGGACCGGCCCCGGCGGGGCGCAGCCAGTGCCAGACGATGCCGCGGGCGATGAGGCCGGTCATTTCAGGAGCGCGGTATGCATGGGCCGCCAGCGGTCAGGGTGGGCGGGATGATGGCGCGAAAATCGTCCACCGCGGTGAATTCCGCCGTCTCCTGTACCCCCCTTTGGGAATCGGGACAGCGCACCGCCAGCAACTGGGATATGCCGCAGTCCCGCGCCGAGCGCAGCACCGCCAGGCTGTCGTCGATGAGCAGGGTACGGGCGGGGTCGAACGGGATCCTGGCTTGCAGCCGTGCCCAGAAGGCCGGTGATTCCTTGGGCAGGCCGAAATCGTGGGCGCTGACGATGGCGTCCACGTGGGCATGCAGGCGGGTGCGCTCCAGTTTCAGCGCCAAGCTGCGCCGGTGGGCGTTGGTCACCACCACCCGCTGGCGCCGGGTGGCGCCCAGTGCCTCGAGAAAGGTCAGGGCATGGGGCCTGAGCGCGATGAGGTCGGCGCATTCTTGTTTGAGGCGGGCCAGATCCAGGCCCAGCTCCCGCTTCCAGTAGTCCAGGCAGTACCAGTTCAGGGTGCCCGCCTCGCGGGCGAACCGGGGTGCCAACAGGGCTTTGGCGGTGGGGAGATCCAGCCCCCGGCGCGCAGCGTAGCGGCGCGGCAGCAGTTCCTGCCAAAAATAATTGTCGAAATTGAGATCCAGCAGGGTGCCGTCCATATCCAGCAGCACCGTGCGCACCACAGACCAATGGGGCATCATTCCAGCGCGAGCGAGAGGGGAAAAAAAGATATACTATCGCTTTTTGGCCGCCGCGCGTATTGCAGCACACTATGGACCGGCAAAAACCCCGCATCCTCAGCAGGGCCACCCTCGCCCGCACCCGCCTGTTCCACATCGAAGAAATCGGCCTCGCCTTCGCCAACGGCACTGAGGTGCGCTACGAGCGCCTGCAGGCGTCGCGGGGCGCGGTACTGGTGGTACCCCTGCTGGAAGGCGACACCGTGCTGCTCATCCGCGAATACGCCGCCGGCACCCACCGCTACGAGCTGGCCCTGCCCAAGGGCATGGTGGAGCCGGAGGAAGATCCCCTGGCGGCGGCCAACCGGGAACTCATGGAAGAGACGGGCTATGGCGCCCGGCGCCTGCAACAGCTGAACGCGTTGTCCCTGGCGCCGGGTTACTTCGAGCATATGACCCAGATCATCCTGGCGCGGGATCTCTATCCCCGCCGCCTGGCCGGGGACGAGCCCGAGGAGGTCGAAGTGGTGCCCTGGCGCCTCAGCGCCCTCTCCCAACTGGTGGCACGGGAGGATTGCTCGGAAGCGCGCAGTATTGCCGCCTTGTATCTGGCCCGGGACCTGTTACAGCAAGAAGGAGCAAGTGCATGACCACCCACCACGCCGTGGCCGGAATGCTGCCGGCGGTGGTGCGCCTGGCCGAGGACGCCGGCCGCGCCATCGTCAGTATTTACAACGAGGGCTTCAGTGTTGAGCACAAAGACGACCGCTCGCCCCTCACCGAGGCCGACATGGCCGCCCACCACCTCATCGTCGATGGCCTGACGGCACTGGAGCCGCCCCTGCCGGTATTGTCGGAAGAGTCCGCCGCCGTGCCGTTTGCCGAGCGGCAGCGCTGGTTGGAATACTGGCTGGTGGACCCTCTGGACGGCACCCGGGAGTTCATCAAACGCAACGGCGAGTTCACCGTCAACATCGCCCTGATCCGGGACGGCTATCCCGTGCTGGGCGTGATCCACGTACCCGTGAGTGGCGTCACCTATCACGCCTGTCAAGGTGGCGGCGCCTACAAGCACGAGCCGGGCCACGAGCCCGTCCCCATTCACGTGCGCCCCTGGAACGGCGGCAGGCTGGTGGTGGCTGGCAGCCGCTCCCACCGCTCCCCCGCCTTCGACCGCTTTCTTGCCAAAGTGGGTGACTACGACATTGTCTCCATGGGCAGCTCGCTGAAATCCTGCCTGGTGGCGGAGGGGCAGGCGGATGTCTACGTCCGCCTCGGCCCCACCTCGGAATGGGACACTGCCGCCGCCCAGTGCATCGTCGAGGAAGCGGGCGGCCGTTTGCTGGACACCCGGTTGCAGCGTTTGCGTTACAACACCAAAGAATCCCTGCTCAACCCCCATTTCATCGTCTGCGGTGATGCCCGCCACGACTGGCGGCGCTATCTGCCGGAATAGGCGTTCACAGCGGCTCGAACAAAGCCTCCAGATCCTCCGGCGCCGGCAGGGCGTTTTTCTTGCCGGCGCCTTCGAACAAGCCTTCCGCCAGATGACGTTTTTGGGCCTGCAGGGCCTGGATGCGTTCTTCCACGGTGCCTTCGGTAATGAGTTTGTAGACGAACACCGGCTTGTCCTGGCCGATGCGGTGGGCCCGATCGCTGGCCTGGGCTTCCACCGCCGGGTTCCACCAGGGGTCGTAGTGGATCACTGTGTCGGCGGCGGTGAGATTGAGCCCGGTGCCACCGGCTTTGAGGCTGATGAGAAACAACGGTACTTCCCCGTCCTGAAAACGGCGGATGGGGGTTTTGCGGTCGCGGGTCTGGCCGGTGAGTTTGACATACCCGATGCCGCGCTGTTTCAGTTCCGCCTCGATCAGGCTCAGCATGCTGGTGAACTGGGAAAACAGCAACACCCGCCGTCCCTCTTCCAGCAGCTCCGGCAGCAGTTCCAGCAAGAGTTCCAGCTTGGCAGACTGTTTCACCTTCTGCGCCGCGGCCACCTTCACCAAACGCGGATCGCAACAGGCCTGGCGCAGTTTCAACAGGGCATCCAGCACGATAATGTGGCTGCGCGCCAGGCCCTTGGCGGCGATGGCCCGGCGCACTTTTTCGTGCAGCGTCAGGCGGATGCTCTCGTAAAGATCGCGCTGGCCGCCGGCCAGGGGCACGCTGCGGACGATTTCGGTTTTGGGCGGCAGTTCGCTGGCCACGTCTTCTTTGGTGCGGCGCAACAGGAAGGGGGCCACGCGCTTGGCCAGCCGCGCCGCCCGTTCCCCGTGGCCCTGTTTTTCGATGGGGGTGCGAAACAGGCGGCGGAACTGGCGCTCGTCTCCGAGCAGGCCCGGCATCAGAAAATGAAACAACGACCACAGCTCCCCCAAATGATTTTCCAGCGGCGTGCCGGTAAGACAGAGGCGATGGCGGGCGTCCAGGGACTGCGCCACCCGCGCCGCCTTGGCCTTGGGGTTTTTGATGTGCTGGGCCTCGTCCAGAATGAGCAGATGATAGGGCTGGGCGGCCAGGGCCTGTTCATCCCGCCCCAGCAGCGGATAGGTCGTCAGCACCAGCTCGTGATCATTGATGGCATCGAAGTGGCGGGCCCGGTCGGGGCCGTGCAACACCAGGGTTTTCAGCGTGGGTGCGAAGCGGGCCGCCTCCTGGGACCAGTTCACCATCAAACTGGTGGGAGCGACCACCAGACAAGGCCGGTCCAGGCGGCCGGCGTTTTTTTCCACCATGATGTGGGCCAGGGCCTGCACCGTTTTGCCCAGGCCCATGTCGTCCGCCAGGATGCCGTTCAGACCGTACTCGCGCAGGAACTGCAGCCAGTCCAGCCCCGCCTGTTGATAGGGGCGCAGCGTGGCGGTGAAATGTTTTGGCGCGGCAACGGGCTGGATGCCCTGAAAATCACGCAGCCGCCGGGCCAGTTCTTTCACCCGTTCGCCACCCAGCCAACGCAGCTTCAAAGCCGGGTTGTCTTCCAGCTCCGCCAGCTCGGCGGCGCGCAGGGCGGGCAGGCTGAGGCGGCCGCCGGCGCTGAGCGCGTCGGGGTCGAACAAGTCCACCAGCACACCCAAGAGCTGCGCCACCCGCTCCCCCGGCAGGGGCAGCAGGCGGCCGTCTTCCAGGGGCACCAGAAACCGGTGGCCCTCGGGGAGCCGGCGCAAGGCCTGACTGTCCAGTTTGCCGCGGAACTGGCGCAGCAGATTCATTAAAATGGGCAGCAGGCTCACCCGCTCACCGTCCACCTGTATCCCCAAATCCAGATCGAACCAATCCTGCTGCGGTCCCTCGTCCAGCTCCAGGGTCCAGTCCTGGACCTCGGCTATCCGGAAGGGAAAGTCTTCGCTGACCTCCACCTGCCAGCCCTCCTGGCGCAGCGCGGGAACGTACTCCAGCATCAGTCTGATCCAGGCGTCGGCTTCTTCCCCCGCGGGCAGATCCCAGACAAAGGCATTGGGCGGCGCGCCGCTGCCGGGGGGCAGTTCGCCGGCCAGGGGGGCAAGGCCGAGTTTTTCCAGCCGGGTGAGCGCGTTGTGCTCGCTCTGGCGGTCGCGCGGGCGGCGGCAGACGGTGTTGTTCTCCCGCCAGCTCAGCACATCGCCGGAGTCGGCGACGGCCACCCGCCGGCCGGCGTAGTCCATCTCCAGCCGGGCGGCGGGGATCTCCAGCTGCTCCTGGCGCAGCTGATAGAAGCTTCTCAGGGTGACGGCCTGTTTGAACAGGGTAAGCACCGGCCGGGGGGTGACGGGCTCCAGTTCCCGGATGGTCTGCTGGGGCGGGGGCGGCAGCGGCAGTCCCTCAAGCTTTGCGGTCAGCTCGGCCACTTGCTCCGGCATCACCGCCGGCGATTGCAGCAGGGCCGGTACCAGGGCTTCGGGCAGGGCCAGATCCAACGGGCCGCATTCCTGCCGGGCAATGTCGATATACCACGGCGGGGAGGTGGGAAGGATGCGGTCAGCGACCGGTTCGCTGAACAGCGCCAGGCGCAGCCTGCCGGTCTCGTCCGCCTGCCAGCGGGCCTCGCCGCGGCGGGTTTCGCCCAGCATCAGGGGCGGTGTGTCTTTATCCTCCCAATGACAGCGGCCCGTGGCCAGCATGGCCGCCAGGAGGGCGCCGCTGTCTGCCCCGCTGAGCTGATTGAGGGGGGTGTGGTGCAGCAGGCGGCGGACGTTGAGTTTTTGCAAAATGGCGATATCGGCGTCCAGCAGATAGCGCGGCGGGTCGTGGTTCAGCAAAGCGGCGGGGTTGTAGCCGCTGGCCTTGCCGTAGCCGCCCGCTTTCAACGCGCGGGCGGTTTGAAACGCCACCTCCAGCACACTGCTCGTGGCATAGTCCCGCAGACGCAGCACATAAAGCAGGCGGTGGGGCACATCCGGGGGGTGGCTGTCACGCGCTGGCGGCGTTTTCAACGACTCGTGCAGGCCGCGCAACCAGTCATTCAGCGCGTGGTCAGGGCCGCCAGGCAGAGCCGGAGACGCCGCCGCGTCGTCGTCCTGTTGATCCAGCGCCGCCACCAGCAGGGCTGCCACGTGCTTGCAGTTGTCGCCCACCGGACAACTGCAATGGCCTTCGATGTCCGGCCCGTCCGCCGTGGGGCGGAGAACCACATGCACTTTGTAATGGCGCGCGCCGCTGCCGCGCACCAAGCCGCTGACCACCCGACCATCCGGGTTGATGTGGCAGGTTTCCACGTAATCCCGGTAATAATAATCCTCACCGCGACCAAGGTAGCGGGGGTCGAGTTGTTCTTCCAGATCGTAGAAGCTGAGCGGCAGGGAGGACATCAGTCCGTGAGTCTCTGGCGAACTAGCACGATGCTACCGGCAAAAGGGTCCGACACTACGGGAAAGTGTGGTGCCGGAGAGGTGAATCGAACACCCGACCTACTGATTACGAATCAGTTGCTCTACCGACTGAGCTACTCCGGCGAAAGGCGGGAGTATAGCCAAGGCACAGCCCGCCCACAACAAAGAGGCACGCACGCTACGGCAGCGGACGGACGTTGCGCACCCGGATCACCACCTCAATACCCTCTGCCGTGGTGCCCGGCGGCAGGGCGGGCAGGGCGCCGAGGCCGATGGCGTCGGCGTCGATGTCTGTCAGGCTGCCATCGTCCACATTGTAGAAATGATGGTGGGGGCTGGTGGTGGGGTCGTAGAACACCTTGGTGGGATCCACGATCACCTCCCGGATCAGGCCCTTGCGGGCGAACAGGCCCAGGGTGTTGTAGACCGTGGCTTTGGAGACCAGGGTGCCGTCCTCGTTCACCCTGGCGAGAATCTGTTCGGCGGAGAGGTGTTGAGGCCGGGCGAACAGGATCAGAGCGATTTCCACCCGCTGATGGGTGGGCGTGATTCCGCGCTCGCGCATAAGGCGCACAAGCCCGGCTTTGTCTGCGGGGAAGTCGTCAATTCCTTCCATAATGCTGGATTATATGTCAGGTTTTTGGACCAGGTCTATTTGTCACCCCGGGGTATCGGCCGCTGACAGCGGTTTTACAAGCGGGCGCAGGCCGGGACGCGCCGGCGGCGCTAGGTGTCAGGTTCGCACCACTCACCCTTGGCGTGCTTCGCGCCCTTTGCGGTGGCGTGCGCTGCCGGAGGCCGGTAGGCGGCCGGGTCCAGTATCGGTGGCCGCTTCAGTATCATGTCTGCCAGCAGGCGGGCGGAGGCCGGCCCGGTGACCACGCCATTGCGAAAATGCCCCGCGTTGACGTAAAGGCCCTGCACACCGGGACAGGGGCCGATGAAGGGCACGCCCTGGGGGGAGCCGGGCCGCAGCCCCGCCCAGTGGTGTTCGATGGGCAGGGATTCCAGGGCGGGAATGAGTTCGCAGGCGGCGCGGCGGAGGTCCGCCAGCGCGGTGGGAGTGGTGGATTTGTCGAAGCCCACCTCTTCCACCGTGCTGCCCGCCAGAACGCGGCCATCCCGCCGCGGGACCAGATAACGGCCGTTATAGAGCACAATATGGCGCAGCAGATCCGGGGGACCGCTGAACAACAGCATCTGGCCCCGCACCGGTCGCACCGGCAGGCACGCGCCGGCGGGGCGCAAGATCTCTGCCGCCCAGGCGCCGCCGGCCACCACGGCCAGCGCGGTGCTCCTGGGGCCCTGAGTGGTGTCCAGGCCCGCAAGCCGGCCGGCCTGCGTCCGCAAGCCCCGGACTTCACAGTGCTCCACCACCTTCACCTTGAGCTGCGCCAGCCGGCTCGCCAGTGCCTGCAACAGGCGGGGATTGCGGATCTGGCCGAGAGTGGGCCACCATTGGGAGCGGCTGAAGGCAGGATTGAGACGGGGTTCCAGTTCCCGGAGTTCGGCCTCGCCGGCGTGGCTGAGTTCGTAGCCCCACTGGCCGGCCCAGCCCAGGGCCTGCGCGTTTTCGTCCTGGTCCAGCAGCAGCAGGCCGCAGGCTTGGTATTCGGGATCAATGCCGGTGTGCGCCAGCAGTTCCCCCGCTAGGGTGGGGTAGCAGGCCTGGCTCCAACGCGCCAGACGCGAGACCGCGGCGGGATAGCGCCAGGGATAGAGGGGCGAGAGGATGCCGCCGCCAGCCCAGGAGGCTTCCCGCCCCGCAGTGCGGCGTTCCAGCAGGGTGACCGTGGCCCCGGCCAGGGCCAGCTCCCGGGCGGTCAACATGCCGATGAGGCCGCCGCCGATGACGGTGACATCGCTCATGGTCTGCTCAGGGCCGTTCCCGGCAGGGAAGGCTTTCCGCCCGGGTGGCTTGAGGTACAATCACGGCGTTAAACATTAAATAAAAATGGAAGGCGACACAATGCGCGTCCAGCGGTGCGACGGTTTTTCGCTGATGGAAGTCCTGGTGACCGTGGTCGTGGTGGCCATCGCCCTGCTGGGCATGGCGGGCTTGCAGTTCACCGGACTCAAAGCGAGCAGCGAAGCCCACGAATATACCCTTGCCAGTCAGCTGGCCCAGGATATCATGGAACGCATACAGGCCAATTCCGATGCGCGGGACAGCTATTACCCTGTGGAACTGGACCCTGACAGCGCCCTGGCGGCACCAAAGGATTGTACCGTCAGCGGCTGTGCGCCCCAGGAAATGGCCGCTTACGATCTGTGGCAGTGGTACGATCTGCTGTCGCGCGGCGCGCCTTTGCTGCCGCAGGGGAAACTGGCCATCTCCGCCGTTCCGGGTGTGGCGGGCACAAGGGTGTTTACCGCCACCATATTTTGGGGTCAGGGCGATGATAATTCCAAGAAACGCTACGCCTTCACGTTCGAGATATAGAACGGTCCCGGTAGTTACCCGCAGCGGACAAAGGCACCAGGGCTTCACCCTGGTGGAGTTGCTGGTCTCCGTGGCTTTGGCCGTGTTGGTCTTGTCAGGCCTGGCGCAGATCTATGCCGCCAGCAAGAAAAGCTTCGAGATTCAAACCACCCTGAGCCGCGTGCAAGATACCGCGCGCTATGCCTTCGACATCATCAGCGACGACCTCCGCCGGGCCGGGTACTGGGGGATGCTGGATATGCAAACCGCCATTGCCAATGGCAATCTGAGCGGCGATGTACCGCCCAACGGCAGCTGCCCGAGCAGCAATAACAGCTGGGGGCTTATGGTGCGGCGGCGCCTGTTCGGTCTCAACGAAAGCTCCACCGGTTACCGCTGCATCACCGAACACAGGGCGGGCACCGACGTGTTGGTGGTGCGCTATGCTTCAGCGGAAACCCATAATCCAAACTTTGACATTGTCGGCAGATCGTATCTCTTCGCCGCGGCCCTGGAGGCCCAGGTGGGCACTGCCCCCCTCCCTTTCCCCCGTCCGCTGAGCGACACCATAACGGGCTACCATCACCTGCGGGCCCATGCCTACTACGTGACCAAGGCCCACGGCACCGGCGGCCAGCCCCGCAGCTGTGAGGGGGTGCAGATCCCGGCCCTGGCGCGGGAGCACCTGAGCAGCATAGGCTTTCCCCAGCGCGAGGAACTGGTCACCGGGGTGGAGCAGTTGCAAGTCTTGTATGGCGTGGACAGCGACGGTGACGGCATCGCCAATCAATACCAAAACGCCGACGGCGTTGCCGACTGGAACCAGGTTGCCGCCGTACGCTTTTGGCTGCTGGTGCGGGATGAATGCCCGGAAAGCGGGTACACTGACCCCGTCACGACTTACGTCATGGGCGACAAGAACTATACGCCCAGTCAGACCGCTTTCCGGCGGTACCTGTACAGTGGCACCGTGGCGCTGCGCAACTGAACGGGCAGATGAACGGGCCTTACAACAAACAAAGCGGGGCAGCCCTCATCGTGAGCCTGATGTTGCTGCTGGCGGTCACCGCCTTGGGGGTGACGGTGATGAACGTGTCCTTGCTGGAGCTGAAAATCGCCACCAATAACCGCGACGCTTACGATTCCCTGGCGCGGGCCGAAGCGGCGCTGCGGATCGCGGAGGACCAGGTTCGGGCGGTGCTTCAGCCCGACACGTTCAGTTGGGGCGATCCGGATCACTACTACGCCCATGCCGACACGCCGGTGCCCGATCCCCTGCCCGCCGATCCCCTGGAGATCGCTAACTGGGATGCATTCACTGCGGCCGTCACCGCCGGCGGTGACCGTTTTGTCATCGAGTACCTGGGCTGCCGGGCGCTGCCGGCGGGGGCGGGCGAATGTGGCAGTCCCCGCCCGGCGGAATATGTGGAGACCTACCGCATCAGCGTGGCGGCGCAGGACGCCAGCGGCGCCGCCCGCATCGTGCAAGAACATTACCGCCGGCGGGTGCAGCCGCTCAGCGACCCCAACTGGCCCATGGCGGGGAGTGTGCCGGTGCCGCAAGTGTACGAAAGCTACGCCTGGAGCATGCGCTGATGCCGTACCGTGCGGGAGCAACAACGCGCCAGGCCCAAAGCGCATTCAGTTTTGTTGAGCTGATGATGGTATTGGCGGTGATCGGGATCATTGGCGCCCTGGCCTATCCCTCCTATGTGGACTATATCCGCAAAAGCAAGCGCACCGTGGCCAAATCCGCCCTGCTGGAAGTGGCGGCGCGCCAGGAAGCCTATTACTTCGACAACCGGCAATACACCAGCGATCTCACCCTGTTGAACTACCCCTCTTCCCCGGCGGAATTCGGCAGTAACGGCCAGGCCCTCAGCCCCGGCGGGGGCGCCGTGTATACGGTGGCGGCGCAAGTGGACGTGAGCGGCTGCGGCGGGGCCCCGTGTTTTGTGCTCACCGCCACCCCCCAAGGAGACCAGGCCGCAGATACCGCCTGCGGCAGCTATGTGCTGCATTCCGACGGCAGTCGGGCACCGGCCACGGCGGGATGCTGGTGAGGGGGCCGGGGCTCAGGCGCCAAGTTCTTTGGGCAGCGCGAAGGTGAGCTGTTCTTTGCGCCCTTCAAGCTCTTGCGGCGGCCGGGCGCCCAGCGCCTGCAAGCGTGCGATCACCGCCTGCACCAGCACTTCCGGCGCGGAGGCCCCGGCGGTGATACCGATGGCGTGGCGGCCGGTCAACCAGTGTTGTTTGATTTCGTCGGCGCCGTCGATCAAATAGGCGCTCACCCCCCGTTTTTCGGCCAGCTCGCGCAAGCGGTTGGAGTTGGAACTGCTGGGCGAGCCCACCACCAGGACCAGGTCGCAGCGTTCGGCCAGGTGTTTGACGGCGTCCTGCCGGTTTTGCGTGGCGTAGCAGATATCGTTTTTGCGCGGTCCGATGATAGCCGGAAAACGGTTGCGCAGTATGTCAATAATCTCCGTCGTGTCGTCCACCGACAGCGTGGTCTGGGTAACGAAGGCCACGGCGCGCGGGTCGCGCACCTGGAGCCGCCGTGCGTCCTCGGCGCTTTGGACCAGATGCATGCGCGCCCCCTCGGATGCCTCGCCCCACTGCCCCATGGTGCCTTCCACCTCGGGGTGGCCGGCGTGGCCGATAAGCACACAGTCATGCCCGGCGCGGCGATAGCGCTCCACTTCCAGATGCACTTTGGTGACCAGGGGGCAGGTGGCATCGAACACCTTGAGGCCGCGCTGCGCCGCTTCCTCACGCACCGCCCTGGAGACGCCGTGGGCGCTGAAGATCACCAACCGGCCGTCGGGCACCTCGTCCAGCTCGTCCACGAACACCACCCCCTTGGCCCGCAGGCCGTCCACCACGTACTGGTTATGGACCACTTCATGGCGGACATAGATGGGGGCGCCGAACAAGCTCAGGGCGCGCTCGACAATGTGAACGGCCCGGTCCACGCCGGCGCAGAAGCCACGGGGGTTGGCGAGAATGAGTTGCATGATGTTGACGGTCTTGTTGACGAGCGGGTGGATTGTACCCCATGCAGCCAGTGAAAAACGCGCCGGGCGTGGGGTGAATGCGGTCTTTACGTGTTCGTTTCCTCTGCTGCGCTTCGCCGCGACCGCAAGCTGTCCCACACCAGGCAGGCGGCGCCGAGAAAAATGGCCGAATCGGCCAGGTTGAAGGCGGGCCAGTGGCAGTGCAGGCCGGTGGCGGTCATGACGGGACTGAACAGCGGCAGGCACCGGTCGGCGGCGGGATAATAGAAATCGACAAAGTCGATAACGTGACCGAGCGCAAGCCGGTCGATGACATTGCCCAAGGCGCCGCCGAGGATGAAAGCCAGGCCCGCTGCCTCCCGTTTTTTCTCCGGCGGCAGGCGCTTCAGCCAGAGCAGCAACAGCGCGCACACCACCAGCGCCAGCGCGGTGAAAAACCAACGCTGCCAGCCGCCCGCGCCGGCCAGAAAGCTGAACGCCGCCCCCTCGTTGTAGGCCAGGGTGAGATTGAAAAACGGCACCACTGCCAGAGTCTCGTGCAGGCGGAAGGCCGCCTGCGCTGCGTGTTTGCTGGCCTGGTCCAGGGCAATGATCAGGCCCGCCAGCCCCAACCAGCGCCCCATTACGCGTGGCGCCGGGTTTCGCCAGGCCCGGCCACGTTGCTGGCGCAGCGGCCGCACAGCGCCGGATGCGCCGGATCAAGGCCCACATCGGCGCGGTGGTGCCAGCAGCGGGGGCATTTGGGCTCTGCCGAGGGGGCCACCGCCACCCAGCATTCGTCGTTGGAAGGCAGGGTGTAGTGCTGGGCCTCGGGTGGGGGGGTGGTGACCGGCATCACCCGGGCGTCGGAGGTGATGAACACGAAGCGCAGCTCCTCACCCAGGGGTTTGAGCTGGTCCAGGAGTTCCCGCCCGCAATAGAGTGTTACGGTGGCATCCAGGCCGGCGCCGATGCCGCCGGCCACTCTGAGAGCTTCCAGCTCCTTGCTCACCGCCTCGCGGGTGGCGACGATGTTTTGCCAGCGGGCCATTTCCGCATCAGCTTCTTCCGCCGAGGCAAACACCTCGGGAAAAGGGTGCCAGGTTTCCAGAAACACCGAGTCGCTCTTTGCACCGGGCAGGTGCTGCCAGATTTCATCGGCGGTGAAGCTGAGCACCGGCGCCAGCCAGCGGGCCATGGCCTGGATGATGTGGTACATGGCCGTTTGCGCTGAACGCCGCCCCACGCTTTCGCGCCGCATGGTGTAGATGCGGTCTTTGATGATGTCCAGATAAAAGCCGCCCATTTCCAGCACGCAGAAGTTGTGGGTCTTTTGATACACGTGATGGAATTCGTAGCGCTCGTAGGCCTCGATGATCTGGCCTTGCAGGCGGCGGGCGTGTTCCAGCGCCCAGCGGTCCAGATCCAGCAGCGCGGCAGGCTCGACGCTGTCCCGCCCGGGCTCAAAACCGTCCAGATTGGCCAGCAAAAAGCGGGCGGTGTTGCGCAGGCGGCGATAGGCGTCGGCGGTGCGGGCGAGAATGTTTTTGGACAGGCTCATCTCGCCGCGGTAATCCGTGGCGGCCACCCACAGGCGCAGGATGTCGGCCCCCAGGGAATTGATGATGTCCTGGGGCGGGATGATGTTGCCCAGCGACTTGGCCATTTTCCGCCCCTGATCGTCCACCGTGAAACCGTGGGTGAGCACGCCGCGGTAGGGTGCCGCGCCGCGCATGGCGATACCCGTGAGCAGGGCGCTTTGGAACCAGCCGCGGTGCTGATCCGAACCTTCCAGGTACAGGGCCGCGGGCGGTCCGCCCAGTTCCGCGCGCCGCTCCAGCACACAGGCATGGCTGACACCGGAGTCGAACCACACATCCAGGGTGTCGGTGACTTTGTGGTAGTCCGCCGCTTCCTTTCCCAGCAGCTCCGCCGGATCCAGCTCAAACCAGGCGTCCACGCCGGCCTGTTCCATGCGCCGGGCCACGGCCTCGATGAGTTCCGTCGTGCGCGGATGCAGCGCCCCCGTGCGCCGGTGCACAAACAGGGCGATGGGCACGCCCCAGGTGCGCTGCCGGGAGATGCACCAGTCGGGCCGGCTGGCGACCATATTGGTGATGCGGGCCTGGCCCCATTCCGGTGTCCATTGCACCTCCCTGATGGCGGCCAGGGCCGCCGGCCGCAGGCCGTTTTGATCCATGCTGATGAACCACTGGGGCGTGGCCCGGAAGATGATGGGTGTTTTGTGACGCCAGCAATGGGGGTAGCTGTGTGTCAGGCGTTCTTCGTGCAGCAGGGCACCGCGGGCTTTAAGAACCTCGATGACCTCGTCGTTGGCACTCAACACGTGCTGACCGGCGAATAAGGGCGTCTCGGGCAGAAAGCGGCCGTCGGGGCCCACCGGGTTGTCCACCGCCAGGTGGTAGCGCCGGCCCACCTGGTAGTCATCCTCGCCGTGGGCCGGGGCGGTGTGCACGCAGCCGGTGCCGGCCTCGGTGGTGACAAAGTCGCCGAGCAGTACGGGCACTTCCCGCGGGTAGAAGGGATGGCGCAGCCTCAGCCCCTCCAGGTCGGCCCCCAGACAGGTGGCGATCACCCGGTAGTCCTCGATCCCGTAGCGGGCCATCACGTTTTTCAGCAATGCCTCCGCCACCACCAGACGCTCATGGCCGCGGGCGGTTTCCGCCTGCACCACCACATAGTCCAGCTCCGGGTGAACAGCGACCGCCTGGTTGGCCGGCAGGGTCCAGGGGGTGGTGGTCCAGATCACCACCGACACGGGGCCCCGGCCCTCGCGCTGCGGCACATGGTGACAGCGGCTGAGCAGGGTCTCCTCCTCGGCCACGCCAAAGCGCACGTCAATGGCGGGAGAGTTCTTGTCCTCGTATTCCACCTCCGCCTCCGCCAGGGCCGAACCGCAGTCCAAACACCAGTGCACCGGCTTTTCCCCCCGGTGCAGATGGCCGTTGGCAATGACGCGGCCCAGGCTGCGCAGGATGTCGGCCTCATACTGGAAGTCCATGGTGAGATAGGGATGTGCCCAGTCACCCAGCCCCCCTAAGCGGATGAAGGCCCGGCGTTGTCGCTCCACTTGGCTGAGGGCATAGTCGCGGCAGGCCTGGCGGAAGGTTTTGGCGTCCACCTGGAAACCCGGCTTGCCCACTTTTTTTTCCACGTTCAGCTCAATGGGCAGGCCGTGGCAGTCCCAGCCCGGCACATAGGGCGCATCGAAACCGTCCAGGGAGCGGGCTTTGACAATGATGTCTTTCAGGATTTTATTGAGGGCGTGGCCGAGATGGATATCGCCGTTGGCGTAGGGCGGGCCGTCGTGCAGCACGAAACGGGGCGCGCCGGCGCGGATCTGGCGCAGCCGCTGGTAGAGGTTCAGGTCCTGCCAGCGTTTGAGCATGGCCGGTTCCCGCTGGGCCAGGTTGCCGCGCATGGGGAAGTCGGTTTTGGGGAGGTTCAAGGTGTGCTTGTAATCAGCCATGTGGCGTTTGTCCTGAAAAGTTTGGGTAAGCGCCAGGAGCGTGAGCAGGCGCGAAGATACTTGTCGATGTGAACAGACCGCCTCCCAACTCCCCCCTTTGCAACAAGGAGCGCGGGAAGGGATTTTGTCCGGTCAATGCTTTGTTTGGTTGTTGGAAAGGGAAATCTGGAATTGAAAATCCCCTCTCGCTCCCCTTTTTCAAAGGGGGGACAAAAACAATGGTCCGGGCGCAGGCCGCGGTTTGATGTTGTGTTCTGTGCGCTCTTCGCCCTTTGGGTATTCATGACCGCTGCCGCGCCGCGCGGGTCATATGAAAATCGCGTGCAGTGGCCACGTCGCGCTGAATCTGGGCGGTGAGTTCACCCACGCCGGCGAAGCGTTGCTCGGGGCGGATTTTGTGCAAAAAGTCCACGTGCACATAGCGTCCGTAAATGTCTTGATCGAAGTCCAACAGATGCACCTCCAGCTGGCTGCGCATCCCGCCCACAGTGGGGCGGTTACCCACATTGGCGACGCCGGCCAGGGGTTCGGGATCCAGGCCGAACACCTCCACCGCATACACCCCCTGCACTGGCGCGGAGACCCGGTGCAGGTGAATGTTGGCGGTGGGGAAGCCCAGCTGCCGGCCGCGGCGGTCACCGTGGGCCACGCGGCCGCACATGCGGTAGGGGCGGCCCAGCAGCTTTTCCGCTGTGGCCAGGTCGTCCTGCCCCAGGGCCGCGCGGATGCGGGTGCTGCTCACGCGCTCGCCGTCGATGCAAAAGCTGTGCATGGCCGCCACTTGAAAACCGCGTGCCACACCGGTCCGTTTCAACATGTCAAAATCACCGGCGCGGCGGTGACCGAAGCGGAAGTCGTCGCCCACCACCAGATAGCGCACGTTCAGGCCCGCTATCAGCACCTGCTCGATGAAATCGACGGCCGGCATGGCGGCGAGGCGGGTGTTGAAGCTGAGCACCACCACCCGGTCCACTGAGTAGCGCGTGAGGGCGTGCATCTTTTCCCGAAACCGGGTCAGGCGCGGCGGCGCCAGCCCGGGCCGGAAAAACTCCAGCGGGTGCGGTTCGAAAGTGACGACCACCGTGGGCAGGCCCAGCTCGGCCGCCCGCTCCGCCAGCTGCCCCAAGATGGCCTGGTGCCCCAGGTGAACACCGTCGAAATTGCCGATGGTGACCACCGTGCCTTTGGGAGCGGTGGGCAGATTGTGGAGACCGCGTATTATCTTCATCTGCCAGTGTGCCGAAAAGCTTGGAATTATATAAGACTGGCTCTGATTGTGCCCAAAGCCTTTTTCAACATTGACAAAGCGGACGGCGCACCGATGGCGGCGCCTGTCCGGCACAGGCAGGATACCTCCCGCGGTGGCCGATGACACGGTGAGTGGGATGGGCAACGTGCGGTATGTCCGGGAGGATCCGTTGGCGGGGAGGTGAACGTCAGAGGAGCCCTGGCGGGAGCGGCCCGGGCTTTGTATGCCGCCCAGACGGGTCAAAGCCGCGGTCCCTGCATCTGCCGCGGCCGCCAGCCGCTTATAAAGAGACACCCACTGTAAACGGCGGCCCCCGCGCCCACCCACAGAGCGAGTTGCCCGGTCCGCTCCCCCGCCCCCCAGCTCGTCCATGCCGCCAGCCCGGCGCTGCCCCAGGCCAGCAGGCCGGCCATGGCTGCGCAGGCAAAACCCACCCGCCCCAGCAACGCCGGCCAGCCCGGTCCGGCCACGTACACCCCCGCCCGTTTCAACCCCCGGTAGAGCAGGCCCGCGTTGAGCAGAGCGGACAAAGAGGTGGCCAGGGCCAGCCCGGCATGGGCCAGGGGAAAGACCAGCGCCACGTTGAGGACCATGTTGGCACCCATGGCGACGAGAGCGATTTTCACCGGCGTGCGGGTGTCCTGGCGGGAAAAATATGCCGCCGCCAGCACCTTCACCCAGATGAACCCCAACAGGCCAACAGCATAGGCCATGAGGCTGTAGGACGCGCGGCGCACGTCTTCGGCGGTGAAGGCACCGTACTGGAACAGGGTGGTGAGCATGGGGCCCGCCAGCAGCATCAGGCCCACCGTGGCCGGCACCCCGATGAGCACCACCCAGCGCAGACCCCAGTCCAGGGTGTGGCGGAAGCGCGCCGGGTCCGCTTCAGCGTGGCGCTGGGACAGCTTGGGCAGGATCACCGTGGCCAGCGCAATCCCAAACACCCCCAGGGGAAATTCCACCAGCCGATCCGAGTAATACAGCCAGGAGACGCTGCCGGTGACCAGAAAGGAGGCGATCAGCGTATCCACCAACAAATTGATCTGCGCCACCGAGGAGCCGAAAATGGCCGGCAGCATGAGCTTCCAGATTTTGCCCACCCCTTCATGTCTGCGGCGAACACGCGGCCGTGGGAGCAGGCGCAGACGCAACAGAAAAGGCAGTTGAAACAGGAGCTGCGCCACTCCGGCGACGAACACCCCCCAGGCCAGGGCCATCACCGGCTCCGCCATGCGCGGCGCCAAAAACAGCGCCGCCCCGATCAAGGCCAGGTTCAACAGCACTGGCGTGAAAGCGGGCACAGCGAAGCGGCCGTAGGTGTTGAGAATGGCGCCGGCCAGCGCCGTGAGGGAAATAAACAGAATGTACGGAAAGGTGATGGCCAGCATGGCGCTGGCAAGATCGTACTTTTCCTGTTCGTCAATAAAGCCCGGCGCAAAGAGGGCGATGAGCAGGGGCGCCCCCAGCACGCCCAATACCGTGATCAGCAGCAGCGCTCCGCCCAGCGCTCCGCCCACGTGGGCCACCAGGTCGCGCACCTCGCCGGGCCGCCGGCTTTTGTATTCCGCCAGCACCGGCACAAAGGCCTGGGAAAAAGCCCCTTCGGCGAACAAACGGCGCAGGAAATTGGGAATCTTGAAGGCAACGAAAAAGGCATCCGCCCCCACCCCCGCGCCGAACAGCCGGGCAATGGCCATGTCACGCACGAAGCCGAGGAGGCGCGACAGGAAAGTCATGCCGCTCACAGTGGCGGTGGATTTCAGCAGACGTTTGGACATGGTGTCGCCGGACGCTAACAGCGGGCCAGTGTACCTGTTGCGAAAGAGGTCTCCAAAAGATTAATGGATTTATTGACTCCCACTGGCTGGCGCCGATGGCGGCACCTCCCGGTGCCGCGACACCAAGCCGCAAAGAGCACCAAGTTCGCCAAGTGTTTGGCCGGCCCTCTCCCCCGGGCGGATGCCCGGGTGAACCCCTAAGGTCAGACCTGGCCATTGTGTACCTGGCACCCTTCGCGGTTTACTCCCAAGCCGTTGGCAGGCTGGACGATCACCGGTGAGGGGGGTATATTACGGAGCCTTTTACCGGTCTGCCGGACGCTGGGACTGCTGCCCTCGAATCCGGCGCCGGCCCCGCGAGCCGCTTCGTTTCGCGCCCGTAGCTCAGCTGGATAGAGCGTTGCCCTCCGGAGGCAAAGGTCAGAGGTTCGAATCCTCTCGGGCGCGCCACTTGCGTTTCGCGTCCGTCCGGATTCCCGGCCCTGCGGGCTAATAGCGGTAATAACGGGCATAGCCTTCCTGCACCAGCAGGTCGTTCACGTTGCGCCATCCGCCGTGGTCATCGGCCAGCCAGATATCGGCCAGATAGCGCCCGTATTTGCCCTTTTTGTCCTTTATGGTATGCAGCAGTATTTCCCTGCCGTCTATCAGGCGGCGCAGGTAATCCCGCGCCAGCAAGCCCTGTTTCCGATCCTCACCCCGCACCTCCGGCGCATCGATGCGGGACAGGCGCAATTTCTCGCCGCGCAGCCAGACGCCCAGGTCCAGGTCGATGTCCACCGTACAGGTGTCGCCGTCGTACACACTGACCACCCGTGCCCGGTAGTGGTATTTGTTTTGTTCCATTGTTGCTTTCCCTGTTGTAAAACCCGGACACTATAGCGCGACTGACACCCCCATAAGGAGATGGTCCATGTTCCTGCTGCCCACCCGTCTCGCAAGCGTCGTCCTCGCCCTGCTCACCGCCCTGCCTCTTGGCGCGGGGGAGACGGTTCCGGCCCTGGGGCCCTTGCCGCCGGTGGCCGCCAATCCCGACAACCTGCCCACCCCGGCCCGCATGGAGCTGGGGCGCCGGTTGTTTTTTGACAACCGTATTTCCGCCAGCGGCAAGCTCAATTGCAGTTCCTGTCATCTGCCGGACCACGGCTGGACGCTGCCTCTGGCCATTTCCCTGGCCAACGACGGTTTTGTGGAGCGGCGCAATCCGCCCACGCTGATCAATGTGGGCTACAATCGGGCGCTGATCTGGGATGGCCGCGCGCCCAGTCTGGAAAAGCAGGCCCTGGGCTCGACCCGAAACCCGGTGCACAAGGGGCAGGATATCCCGCGCCTGATGGCAGTGTTGAACGCCGATCCGGACATGGTGGCGCGGTTCCAGGCCGCCTACGGCCGCGCACCCAATCCCACCGATTACGGCAAAGCACTGGCGGTGTTTCAACGCCATTTCCTGGTCACCGGCGACAGTCCCTTTGACCGCTACATGAAGGGCGACAAGCTGGCCTTGTCCGAGGCTGCCCGGAAGGGCCTGGCCCTGTTCCAGGGCAAGGCCGGCTGCAGCCAGTGCCACAACGGCCCCAATTTCACCGATTACGGCTTTTACAACATCGGCCTCAAGCGCAACCCCTTGTTCGACCAGCCCGCGTACGCCGGAATATTGCACTTCGACGCCAAGCGCATGGGCCTGACTGAATGGGCCGGTATCACTGACGATCCCGGCCGCTATCTGGTGACCCACGACGAGAAAGACTGGAAGGCCTTCAAAACCCCCACCTTACGCAATGTGGAACACACCGCCCCCTACATGCACGATGGGCGCTATGCCACCCTGGATGAGGTGATCGCCCATTACAACCGCGGCGGCGACGGCACCCCCCACCAGGATCGGCGCATCAAAGCGCTGGGCCTGAGCGCCGCGGAGCAGGCCGCCCTCAAGGCCTTTTTGTTGAGCCTGACGGGCCCCTTGCCGCCATTGCCCCATTGAATCCTGCCTCGCGGGCCGGGCCCGTATGCGGGTTCGGCACGCAGCAGGCTGATTTGCAGCCGTCTGCGGCTAAAGGCCCCGGCGCGCGCATCCGACACAGAACAGACACCCCGCGCACACCCTTCCCGAGGCCGACATGAGCCAAAAAAACCGCGCCAGCATGCCTTCTTTCCGCGCCACCCTTTCCGGGAGGGCAGGGCGCGGGGCGCCTTTGCGTTTGTACATGCCGGTGCCTGCGGCACGGTGCCGTCCCGGCCAGCTCCTGCCGCAAGCGGGCGCCGGCAGGGAAACGGCCGGACTCGCCTGCCTGATTCGGGCCTTGAGCGAGGGTCAACAGTGCCAGATCACACCAGCGGCGCGTTTTGCTCTCACGGAAGATTTTTTCCGTCTGGCGGCACCCGCCGTGGTGGCGGCCTTGACCAACTGGAGCCAGGCCGTGCCCCGCCACGGCGAACTGGAGCAGCTGATCCAGTTGCTCAGCCGCCTGGCCATCGGCTACAAACTGGCCTTCGCCGCCCACCACCGCGAAGTGGGCGAAGGGCAGACAGGCGCGGCCGCGGGCCTGGCGGCAAGCGGTGTTCGCATTCTCGAAGTGCTGCGCCTGGAACTGCTGGTACGCACCCGGCAATACAAAAAACCACCCGCCTGCGCCTGGCGGGACAGCCACCAAGTGTATTTTGCCCTGCGCGACCACAGCGCGGCGGATCACACCTTCGGCCTGGCGGCGCCCCTGCCTTTCGCCAGCCTGGCGCCCAGGGCCGACGCCACGGCTTTGTATCTTCATCTCCAGGGACTGGGCCTGATGGATCTCACGGCCTGGCCCGCTCACTTTATTCCCGCCCTGTGCACCCTGCTGGGGCGCACGCCCGGGTCCCTCCTGGCCGCTGCCGCCCCGGCCGCCGATCACCGCCGCAAACTGGCCTGGCTGGCCCCGGCGCTGGAAGCGCCGCCCGCCCTGCACCCGGGCGGAGAGGTGCACGGCCGCGGCCTGTGGCTGGACATGCAAAGGCTGCACGAGGAGGTGCACGAGGATCGCGCCCGGCTGATCAGCGGCAACCTGCCACCGGGACACCTGCCCGGTTTGGGCGACCACGAAGGGCTGTCCTTTCTCGACTTGTGCGCCCGCAAGCTGGCGAGGACGGATCGCCGCGCCCGCCGCCGCACGACGCCGGCGGGAAGGCGGTTGGCGCTCAACACCGGTTTCGACGCCGTCCATCACCGCTGGCGCCACACTGCAACGGCAATGGCCTTGACGGGAGATTTGGTGGACCAGAGCAGCAGCGGCCTGCGCCTCTTCCTGCGTGAGCTGCGTTCCCCCCTTCCGGCGGTGGGCGCCCTGTTGAGCTGGGAGGGCCCGGACGACTGTGCCGGCCTGGGCTACGTGGTGCACCTCAAGACGCTGGAGGAGGGAACGCTCATGGGGGTGGCGCGGCTGGCCCGCGACATTCACCCCGTCACGGTGCAGGACCTCGATGCCCAGCGCCCGGAGCTGCTGCCCGGCTTTTTACTGCTGCCGGCCCCTGGTGCACCCCGCCTTTTGTGCCACAACCGTCATCACTTCATACCCGGTGAGCGCCTGGCGGTGTACCACGATGGCCGCTGCCGGCCGGCCGCCCTGGGTCATATCGAACTCAGCCAGGCGGAGTTTTCGGCGTTTGCTGTCCATCTCGCCGACCATCCCTGATCACGCCATTTCCCATTTCCACCGTTTTTTTGCGGCCGCTTCCGGCTGGGGTTACTATTGCCCCCGTTGCAGTACGGACAATATGCGGCCTCTCGGCCAAAATCCAAAGAAGAGAGGGAACAAAATGGACCATCCAAGCATGCAAGATACCTGGCTGCGCGGCCTGTATATGCTTCTTTTTGCTGTCTTTTTCAATATCGCTGAAATCGTGCTCACGGTCGTGGCGGTCTTTCTTTTTATCGTTCAGGTGTTCACCGGCAAACCCAATGAGCGGGTCAAGGCCTTCGGCCAGAGCCTGAGCACCTACATTTATCAGCTCAGCCAGTACTTCACTTTCAACAGCGACTACCGGCCTTATCCCTTTGAACCCTGGCCCCAAGGCGGCCCGGCCGCGGGAGAAGGGGCAAGCGGCCCAGGCGCGAAGCCCGCCGCACCGCCCCCCGCCCAAAGCACGGCTGAACCCGCCCCGGCGCCAGCTGCCGACGCCAGCCCGGCGGAAAGCAAACCGCGACGCAAAACCAAAGCAAGGCGCAGTGCCAAAACCAGAACGAGAGCCAAAACCGCCACCAAGAAAACCGCCGCCGGCGCCTCCGACAGCACGCCGCCGGCAACGCCCTGAGGCCTCAGGGGCGGTTACATCAAACTGTTTCCTGGCACTGGCCGGGACCAAGATCCGGGGCGTGGTCGGCTCGATCACGCCCCGTTTTCCCAAAGCGGGGAGACGGCGCACCCGTTTCTCCGGCGAATCCTTTTTGATCTCATTGACCTTAGGCAAGTGTTGACCGATGGATACACACGGTTTCGTAGCGCGCGGCCCATGGCATCGGGCCGTCCTGGCCCTGATGATGTTGGCTGTGATCCCGGGCGCGGTGGCAAAGGCCGGTCCGACCCCTCCGCCCATCACCTTGATCTATTCCAGCAATCTCGACGGCGAACTGGAGCCCTGCGGTTGCAGCATGGCTGGCAATCTCGGCGGCGTATCGCGCCGCGCCACCATGATCAGACAACTCCGGCACAACACGCCGGGGCTGTTCCTCATCTCCGGCGGGGGCCTGCTCAGCCCCTTTGCCGCCCACGGTCGTCTGACCAATGAGTACATCCTCAAGGGCATGGCCTCACTGGACTACGACGCTGTGGGCCTGCAATGGTCCGATTTGAGCTACGGCGCGGCGTTCATCAACAGCGCCCCCCTCCCCTGGGTTAGCAGCAACTGGCGCGGTGAAGATTTTCTCCCCAGCCGGCTCATCGAGCGCGGCGGACAAAAGCTCGCTTTCTTTTCCTGGCTGGATCCGGCCACCGCCCCGCAAAAGGACATGGCCGGCCTGCCCCTGCCCGTCGGCGAAGACCTGAGCGCGCTGGAGCGGGAGTTGAAGCGAGCCCGCGCCCGAGGGGCGCTCACCGTACTCAGCACCACCCTCGGCCGGGACCAGGCCATCACCACCTTACCGCTGACCCAGGTGGACGTGCTGTTGGTGCAAGCCAAGTACGAAGTCTACGGCGAAGCCAGCCAACATGCGCACACCCTGATACTCCAGCCCGGCTCGCGGGGCATGCGCCTGGGCCGGGTCGACATCCAGCGGGACGGGGCGGGCCGCATCGCCCGCTGGCAACATCAAGTCATCCCCCTCCCGGCCACGGTGCCCGACGCGGCATCGTTGCGCGACTGGTACGCGGCCTACAGCGCAGCCATCAAGACCGAATACCTGCGGCTCACCGAACTGCGCAAAGCCCAGGACCGGGGCGAAACCCCCTATGCCGGCGCCGAGGCCTGCGCGGCTTGCCATCAAAGCCAATACGATACCTGGACCGACAGCGGCCATGCCCAGGCCTTCCTCGCCCTGGAAGAGCGCAACAAAGCCTTTGATCCCGACTGCATCCGATGCCATAGCGTGGGTTTCGACAAACCGGGCGGCTTCATTGACCTGGACGTTACCTTTGAGCTGGCCAATGTGCAATGCGAATCCTGCCACGGCGCCGCCCGCGCCCATGCTGAAAGCGCCGGTGCCCAGGCCCCCGCCAACAAGGGATGGCCGGGACGGCGGATGTGCGCGCAATGCCACACCCAAGCGCACAGCCCGGAATTCGACTTTGCCGTCTACTGGCCGAGGATAGCCCACTGAGGAGAGCCGCAACCCGGCCGTCGCAGCCGGCCCAAGCGCGCCCCGTCTGAAGGACCGTTCCGTCAGCGCCCTGTGCGCCAAGGCCTGCCGCACAGTGGCAAACAGCGTGCGCGGAGGGGTCCGTTTCCGGGGCATGCGCCCCATCCCCCTCCAGTCAGATGGAAGGCAGGCGGCTTTGCAGCTGGGCAGGCAGGTTGGCGTGGATCAGGCGGGCGTAGCTCAGCATATTGTGGTCGGCGATACTGGGAAAGGTGGGTGCGGCTGGCGGGGCGTCGGGAATCACGGTGCCGCTTTCGTTGATGAAAAACTTCCTCCCCACCGCGGAGTAACCCAGCAGGGGCAGTTGCGGCACGATGTCGTCGTTGTTGACCCAGCGGTAGATCCGTTGCTGCAGATCCTGATTGTTGAACGCCTGGTAGAAAGATCCGCCGCCAGTGGGCGGGCAGCCGTAGGTGCAGGCGCCGCTGAGTTGGTAATCGCCCGAGGTCTGAATGCGCAGGGCCAGCAACAGGGTCAGAGCCCCGCCCAGGCTGTGGCCGGCCACCCATAGCGGTTTGTTCTGGCCGTCCCGGTGGGCATGGATCAGGTCGATGATGTCGTCGTAGGTGGCATTGGCGGCGTGAAGCCAGCCGTTGTGGGCCACCACCCCCGGTTCGGCCCACAGCACCGGAGCCGGGGCGCCGGCAAAGGCGGCATTGGTGAGCCAGTCACTGGGCACATTGGACAGCACGGTCTGGGTGCCGCGAAAGATCACCAGCACGAAGCGTGAGGTGGACATGACCATGGCCTGGGTGCCGGCGCCACCCAGCAGGTTTTCGTCGCTGACGAAATCGAAGCGCACGCTGCTGTCCTCCGGCGGGGCCAGCCAGGGCCGCAGGGTGGCGACAAACTGCTCGTAAAACGCACCGCCGGCGTTGAGCTGGCCGCCTTCGCCATAGATGTAATAGGACGCCACCGCCAGCAGATAACTGTTGGCCCAGGAATGATCCCGGGCATTGGGCTCAAAGGCATCGAAGGGGGCGCTTTGGGGTGCATCACCGCCGGCGGGAGGACGGCTGTCCTGCGGCGGACAGCAGACCGCCTCCCCTTCCCCCACCGGTTCAGCGGCAGTGACCAACGCCGCCCCGGCCGGGTGGCACTCGTCAAACACGAAGGCCAGCGGCGCCTCGTTGCGGAGTATATCCAGCCAGTGTGGGTAGTGTTCCAGGGGCAAAAAGACAAACAAACGGTTAACAACGGGCGAGCGGAAATTGGGCGGGGCGGCGGCCACATCCTTGACGAAAAAAGCGAAGATCTGCCATGGTTTGCCCTGCATGACGATCAGCGCCTGCCACTCGATGCTGTCCCGCTCATTCAGCTGCAAACGACTGCCGCGGCTGAGGCGGACGTAGTAGTGATCAATACTTGCGGTGATAACGGCCATGGCGCTCCTCCCTGTGTCTTTCCCCTTGCCCGCTTTGCAGCATAACAGCCGCCAGCCGGCGCCAAAAGGACAAACAGCACGACTGCCGCCCGCAGGCGTCGCTGCGGCGGCCTGGCCATAGCTGGTAAGATGGCCGCCGTCCCCGCGTCCCGGCGCACGGCGGGCAAGCGAATCCTGCCCCAGGAGAAGTGAAAATGGAATACCATTCCCTAGGCCGCACGGATCTCAAGGTCAGCGCCCTGTGCCTGGGCACCATGACCTTCGGCGAACAGAACAGCGAGTCCGAGGCCCACGCCCAGCTGGACTACGCCCGGGCCGCCGGGGTGAACTTCATCGACGCGGCGGAAATGTATCCGGTGCCACCGCGGGCGGAGACCTTTGGCGCCACAGAGGCCATCATAGGCAGGTGGCTGAAGAAGCGGGGCGGGCGCGACCGGCTCGTGCTGGCCACCAAGGTCACCGGCCGGGCCAGCGATCTCAACTACATCCGCCGCGGGCCGCGCCTCAGCCGCGCGCACATTCTGGCAGCGGTGGACGGCAGCCTGGCACGCCTGCAGACCGACTACATCGACCTCTACCAGCTCCACTGGCCTGACCGGCGCACCAATTGCTTTGGCAGGCTGGGCTACGAGCACGATCCCCAGGACCAGGCCGTGCCCCTGGCAGAGAGCCTGCAGACCCTGGCGGAACTGGTGCGGACAGGCAAGGTGCGCCACATCGGGCTGTCCAACGAAACCCCCTGGGGGGTGGCGGAGGCCCTGCGTTTGTCCGACCGCCTGGGCCTGCCGCGGGTGGTGAGCATTCAGAACCCCTACAGCCTGCTCAACCGCAGCTTTGAAGTGGGGCTGGCGGAAATGGCCATCCGCGAGAACGTGGGCCTCTTGCCCTATTCACCCTTGGGCTTCGGTACCTTGAGCGGCAAATACCTGGGCGGCGCCAGACCGGCCGGGGCACGCCTCAGCCGCTACGCCCGTTTCAGCCGCTACACCAAGCCCCGCGGTCAGGCCGCCGCCGAGGCCTACGTGCAACTGGCCCGCCGCCACGGTCTGGACCCGGCCCAGATGGCCCTGGCCTTTGTCACCAGCCGGCCCTTTGTCACCAGCACCCTCATCGGCGCCACCACCTTGGACCAGCTCAAAAGCAACATCGCCAGCACCGCGCTGACCCTGCCACCGACGGTGCTGGCGGGCATCGACGAGATCCACCACAACAACCCCAACCCGTGCCCATGAAGATGAAGCCGTACCTGTGCGCCGCCCTCGCCCTCACAGCCTCGCTGGCCACGGCCGCCCCCCAAATTACCGTAGACCCCACCACCGTCACCTTCGGCAAATCCGCCACGGTGGAACTCACCCTGGCCGAAGCCCTGCCGGCACAGGCCCGTCTGAGTCTGCTGCCGGCGGTGCCCACAATCACCCAACGCCTGGCGCTGCCGGCGGAGGCCCGCGACGTGTTGCATCTGGGCAACACCCTGTGGGTGGCAGCGGGGGCAGCCGGGCTGCTGGCAGTGGACGGGGCCACGGGGGAGCCGGTGGCGCGGCTGGAAACAGGCAACTACCGCCGCCTGGCCCGCGCCGGCGAGGCCCTGCTGGCCCTGGACGACAGCGGCGGCCTCACCGTGTTCGATGTGGCCGACGCCGCGGCGCCGGCGGTCATCGGCCACTATGCGCCGGAGGCGGCCATCCGCCAGTTCGCCGGCCGGCCCGGCTACGCCGCCCTGGTGCTGGCCGACGGCCGTTTGCAGATCCTGGAGCTGGCGGCGGCAACCGGACTCCGGGCCGTGGCCGAGCGACCCCTGCCCTTCACCGTCCAGGCCATCGCGGCCCAGGGGGCCTGGTTGTATTTCGCCGCCGGCCCGAACGGGGTGCAAATCTGGAACTGGGCCGATGCCACCGCACCGGAGCCGGTGGCGGACTACCCCAGCACCGGCCCCGCCCGCGCCCTGGCCCTGGCGGGGAAACGCGCCTATGTGGGCCTGGGTCGGCGGGGGCTGTTGGTGCTGGATGTGAGCGCCCCCGACGCTCCCCGCTGGCTGGGCAGCCACAGCCGCCTGGGGGAGGTGGACGGCGTGACCGCCCTGGCGGACCGGGTCTGGGTGCGCAACACCGCCGGCCGGTTCCTGGCCCTGGACGCCGGCATCGGCGACATGCCCGAAACTGTCGCCGCCTTCCCCGCAGCCGCCCTGCCCGCCCCTTTCGCCGCCGCGCCGGGCACCTTGTGGCTGGGGCAGGACGGCGCCCTGCTGCGGCTGGATTTCGGCATGGAAACCCCGCGCCTGGGCAACGAGGGCCTGGATGTGGGCCGGGGGGTCAATTTCGGCGGCGAACGGCGGCTGTGGCTTCAGGGTGACGTCGCGTATGTGGCGGACTGGTTCTCCGGCATCCATATGTACGACATCGCCGACCCCGCCCGACCCCGCCTGCTGGCCAGCCTGCACACCCCCGGCTCCCCCAAGGGGGTGGCGGTGCGGGGGAATTACGCCTTCATCGCCGACGACGACCACGGCCTGCAGGTGGCGGACGTGGCTGACCCGCGCCGGCCCCGCCTGGTCGCTCACCTCCCAACCCCGGGGCTGGCCTACATCCCCAAGCTGGCCGGCGACCGGCTCTACCTGGCCGGACACCGCGGCGGCTTTCAGATCATCGATATTGCTGACCCCCTCCATCCTCGGCTCATCACCAGCGTGACCACGGCGGGCATGGCCTGGGGTATCGAGCCCGCCGGCGACACCCTGTACGTGGCCGACGACCAGGCCGGCCTGCTCATCTACGACGTCCAGCAACCGGCCACGCCCCTGCTGCTGGCCCAGTACAACCCCGGCGGCCGCCTGGAAGACGTGCTGGTGGCAGAGGATCTGGCCTATCTCACCTTCTTCGATCAAGGCCTCAAGGTGCTGGACGTGGCCGACCCGGTGCGGCCCAAGCCGGTGGCCGAGCTGGCCACCCCGGGCAACGCCCGCGGGCTGGACCGGGTGGGGCAAACCTTGTTCCTGGCCGACTGGCTGGCGGGAGTGCACGCGGTGGACGTAAGCAACCCGGCCCGGCCGCGCCTGCTGGGCAGCTACGACACGCCGGGGGCCGCCTGGGGCGTCAAGGCCCGGGGCGAGACCGTGTTCGTGGCTGACTGGTGGGGCGGGTTCGAGGTGCTGGATTTCTCCGACCCCCGCCGCCCGACCCTGAACGGACAGTACCACCGCCGGGGTGAGATCCAGACCCTGGCCACCCAGGGCCCCTATCTCTATGCCGCCCAGGACGAGGGGGGGCTGCAGATTTTCGACATCAAAAACACCCTCAACCCCACCTGGATAACCGGGGTGGATCTGCCCGCCCCGGCCCGCCAGGTGGCCGTGAGCGGGGACCTGGCGGCGGTGGGCACCCCGACCGGCCTGGCGCTGATCGATATCAGCAATCCCTACCAGGCCCGCCTGGCCGCCTGGCTTGACACCGATCAGGCCGTCACCGCCGTGGCCGTCGCCCACGGCGCTGTCTATGCTGCCCAGGACGAGGGGGACGTGCTGGTAATTGACGCCACCACCCCCCGCAAACCGCGGATCGTGGAACGCCTGCCCGTGGACGCCGCGGCCCTGTGGCTCACCGGGGACAGCCTGTGGCTTGTGGAAGGGGACGGCACCGTGCACCAGCGGGCCACGGCGGACTGGACCGCTGCGCCACTGAGCCGGCATGCCACGGGCTACCGCGGCCTGGCTCACGGCACAACAGAACGCCTGTATCTTTACCGCCGCCATGGGGGCGTCACCGTGTGGGGTCGCACCAGCGAAGGCTGGCGGGAAGGCGCCACCGTGGCGCTGGGCCCCCTCAGGGCACTCAAGGCCGAACAGCGGCACCTCTACGCTCTGGGTGAGAGAAGCTTGTGGCTCGTCGATGCCAGCGACATCCAGCGGCCCAGAATCATCGAACAACGACCCCTGCTGAACCCGGCCCGGGGCTTGGCGGTCGCCGCGGCGGGGGCGGTGTATCTGGGGGGGCAGGACATCGTCACCGCGCTAAAGCCCATGCCCCCGCTGGGCGCGGCGCGCAGGGACGAACGCCGTTTCCAGCTCACCCTGGACAAATCCCTGCCCCTGGGTGACTACGATCTCGGCATCGCCAGCGCCGGGACCTTCCAGCGATTCCCCCGGGCCCTCACGGTAGCCATGCCCAAATTCGGCAAACCCAGGTTCACCGTGGAGGATTTGAAGCGCATCATGGAACAGCGGCGCCGCGCCAGTGAGAAGTGAGAATTGAAGTTTGGCATTGACCACCAAAGGGGCCGTGACAACTGCCCCCCTGGGCGGTTGGCTCGCTCAGCCTGCAACAAACACCGCCTTGAGACCGTCGAGCATGTACTGCACCGCCAGGGCAGCCAGGATCAAGCCCAGCAGGCGGCTGATGACGTTGGCGCCGGTCTCCCCCAGCCAGCCTTGCAGGCGGGCGGCGACCAGCAAAGAGGCCAGGGCCAGACCCAATACCACCAGCAACACGGCCAGGCCGCTGGCAAATGCCCAGGCGTCGCCGGCGTTGGCGGCCATGAGCAGCACCGTGGTCAGGGCACCGGGGCCGGCGATGAGGGGAAAAGCCAGGGGGAAGACAGACAGGTCCTGCTTGTGGGCCGCTTCCCGTTGTTCCCCCTCGGTGGTGGAACGCAAACCGGACTGGCGCGCGAACACCATGTCGATGGCCAGCAGAAACAACAAAGCGCCCCCGGCGATGCGGAAGGCCTCCAGGCTGATACCCAATACCTGGAACAAGGCATCGCCGCTGAACAAAAACGCCAGCAGGATTACCGTGGCCAGCGCCGTGCCACGCAGCGCGGTGCGCCGCCGGGCCGCCGGCATCATGCCCGCGGTGAGGGCGGCGAAAATGGGCGCGAGGCCCACAGGATCGATCACGATGAACAAGACCACGAAGGTGTTGAACAATCCTTCCATGACAGCAATCTAACACACGCCACCCGCAGGCGACGCCACGAAAGAGCAAGCAATGAAACACCTACCTGGAATCGTCCTCGCCGCCCTGTTGGGCCTGCCCCTGTGGGCCGGCCCTGCCACCGCCCTGTCGGTGGTGGAACGGGATTTCGGCGAGCTGGTGGACCGGGCCGAACTGGTGCTGGTGGGCACGGCGAGCGAACAACACAGCTACGCCGATCCCGCCGGCGGGCCGCGGCCGTGGATCTACACCGACATCACCTTCACCGACCTGGAATTCATCAAGGGGGAGGTCCCCAGCACCCACTACACCCTGCGTATCTCCGGCGGCCGGGTGGCGGGCCGGGCGCTGGACATTCCGGGCCTGCCCCGTTTCAAGACCGGCGAACGCTATCTGATCTTCGTCAAAGGCAACGGCCGGCTGTTTTTCCCCGTCGTGGGGGTGCACCAGGGGATGTTCCAGATCCTGCGTCAAAGTGGCGGCCCGGCCCGGGTGCTGGACGCCGGGGGCAAGCCGGTGGTGGCCATCCTCGGCCGGCACGTGGTGACCGCCCCCACCACCGGCCGCGCCGCCCAGCGCGAAGCCATGACCCTGGAGGCCTTCACCGCCCGTATCCGCGGACGCTTGCATGGCGGGGGGCAGCCATGACGGCGGCAAGGCTGATGCTGATCGCCGCGGCCTTGGCGGTGCCCGCCGCGGCCTGGCCCTTCGCCTACTTGGCGCAAAACCCGGTACCGGGCGGTGAGCCCCTGGACAAACAAAGCAGCGGCGAGCCCGTGGTGTGGGCGGACCAGGCCGTGGTCATCAATTTAAACCTGGACAGCCGCGGCGCGGGCTTCAACCGGGTGGCGGCCGAGGTGCTGGGGGAGTGGAATGCCGTGGGCACCCGTTTGCAATGGCAGGCGGGGGATGCCCGGGTCCCCGAGGACAGCTTGTGCGGTGAGCCGCCTGCAGTGGCGGGCCAGCCGCGCCCGGAGCCGGTCAAAGTGGCATTCTGGCGCGCCTTCGTCACCTGCACCGGGGACGGCTTCGGCGATGATGTCCTGGCGGTGACCCACCGCTACTCCGAACAGACTGAGGGGGAACCCTGGCACATCGTGGACGTGGCCGTGGTGATGAACAGCTCGCCCTCGCTAAGCTGGGCGCCCGAACAGGACCAGGCGGTCACCACCGATTTTCTGGGCCGGGAAACGCACGATTTCCGCCGCGTGTTTTTGCACGAAATGGGCCATGCGGCCGGCCTGGAGCACCCGGACGAGACCGTCCCGCCGCAAACGGTCACCGCCATCATGAATTCCCGGGTGGGTGATATCAACCGCCTGCAGGCGGACGACATTGCCGGCCTGAGCTTTTTATACGCCGGCAGCGGCAATAACAACGCAAACACCAACGGCAACACCGGCAGCAGCACCAGCAGCGGCGGGGCCAGCGGCGGCGGCGCCACGGGAGGGGCTGCCGCGGGCTTGCTGCTGGGACTTTGGCTGTTGGGACGACGGGTTCGAGTTCAGTCGTCGCCGAAATCTTCGTTCAAATAGCGCTGGAGGAGCCGCTTTTCCGCCTCATTCAAATAGCGGTCGCGGCAGGCCTGCAGGCGCTTGGGATTGCGCAGAATACCGCCGACGGCCTGAATCCAGCGGTCCAGTTCTTCGTCCCGGTAGCGGTAGTGGGCAAATGGGAAGTTCAACCACCCCAGGCCGTCGCGGGCGGCAAACTCATCCGGTGGGGTATCAATGGGGAAGGTCTCACGCAGCCGGCGTTCCGTTTCCATGGAAGCCAGTGGTCGCTCGTCATCGCGGGGTGGCTCGGCAGGCACTGCGGTCTTCTCGGCTTGGGTGAGGGTGGGAGTATAAACCCCCTCTGGCGGGATCGCGGCCGGACCTCCCCCCGGCCCTGAGGACATCAGTCCGGCGCCTGACGCAACGGTGCTTCGGCACCCGCCTTGAGTTCATCCACCAAAGACGGGGCGGCGTCCTCCTCCGCCTGACTGGCGCCGATCCGGGCATCAACATCCGCCCCGGCGGCCGGCGGCGCGCCCGGTTCCAGCACGTCCGCATAGGGGTCCACGGTGGTGTGTTCTTTTTCTGGTGCGGCGGCCGCACCGTCGGAAACGCCCGGACCGGCACTCAGGGCAGCCGCTGCCTCGGCGAAGGGATCGGGCTCAGGTTCCTCAACCGCGGCCGCTGCCACCGGCGCAGGGGAGGCGGCAAGCGGCGCTGGCGCCGCCCCGCCCGCAGCGGCGACCTTGGCGGCCTGCTCTTTCTGTTTCTTGAAGGCCGAAACGTATTCATGACCCAATTGGTCCAGCTCCTGCTCGGCGGCGTTGAGCTTCATGTGCAGGTCTGCATTTTCCGCCCTGAGAGACGACACTTCATTGTTGAGAGTCTGAATATCCTTGGTGAGGCGCTCCACAGTGTCTTTCAGCTCCGAACTGACCCCGCCCGCCAGCACCCCTTCGACGACAGCGCGGTATTGCTCCAATACGCTCTCCAGGCGTTGGTCGAACTTGCCCAGCAGCTGATCGTTGCGGCTGAAATACATGTCTATGGTTTGCTGGTAGAACTCGTTTTGCCGGGAAATCAAATCGTTGGCTTTGTCCATGGCATCCGCGTCATCGCCCTGCCCGGCATCCTTGATCAGGGTGGCCAACTGGTCCACCCGCTCGCTCTGCTGGGAATTGATGTTTTCCACCAGCGCGTTCACCGCAACGCGCTCGCGCTTTTTCCGGCCCAGGGCGCGAAACAACCAAATGAGGAACACGACGAGTCCTATCGCGCCCAGTTCAGCGAAGACAATAAGTGCGGTCACAATCATGATGAGGCCTTTGTGGGAGGAGTGACGACGGGCAGGGGCTGGTTCCAGCGACGGTAGCCGATGAAGAACAACAGGCCCAGCACCACATTGGCGACGGCGGATTGCCAGGCCACGGCAAACCAGTCAGCCTCGCGCCAAAAGGCCGGGAGTGCCTCATCCGCTGCAGCCTCTTGTGCTGCCCCCGGGGGGAGATCGGGTTCCTGGGCGGGTGGCGCTTGGGCCGCAGGCGAGGCGGCCAGACCCTCCGCTGCCACGGCACCCCCGTCCACGGCCAGGGGCCCGATGATGTCGCTGATGCGCCGGCCATCCGCACGACGGCCGGAGAGCTGCACGGTGAGCGTGCTCTGGCCGGGATGCAGACCGGTAAACTCGGCCCGCCACTCCGCAAGGCCCACACGCTCCACCGGGTATGTCCTGGCCGCCCCGGACGTCTCCACTTGTGCCACCACGCTCAGGCTTTCCGGATCCACCAGACCGCCGTGGGGCACCACGGTGAGCCGCACGCCGTCGGGATGCTGCGGCAGGGGATCGAGGTTCACTGCCGCGACCTGGGCATACACCTTGATCGCTTGGCGCTGCACCCGGACGAAGGTGGGGCTCTCCACCCTCAGCACCAGCTCCTGTTCACCCCCCGGCAAGGTTTCACCAAGCTGCAGGCTGTAAGTGCCGTCCCCGGCGAAAACATCCGGCGCCCGGCCGTCATCGGCCAGGGGCCAGCGCTCCACTTCCCGGCCTTCCTGTTCGCGCACCAGCTCGAAATGGGTCAGGGCCAAAAAACGCGGGTCGTCCAGCACCCGTCCCTGCTCCAGCAGCTGGGCGTTGACGGTCACGCGGTCACCAAGGTGCAGGGCATTGGGCAAGCGGGTGCCCCGCAGTTTGAGATCAGTGACCACGGTGACGCGGTTGTCGTCATCGACGTCAGCGATCACCTGCCACCGCCCTGGCTGAGGCCCGCCCACGGTAATGAGGTCATAGCCCTGGTCGTGGTACCAGCGCAGGGGGGGCCGGGCGTCGGCCTGTTCGATGCGCCGGCCGTCTGGCGCCACCAGCACCGTGGGCACGGCACCGGCTCGGCGAAACACCAGCAGCGTCATTTCCTGCACGCTGGCGTCCACCGAAAACGCGTTTTCTTCCAACGGCAGGGTATCCGGCTGCGTGGCTTTTTCGAACAGGCGCAGAAAGACTTTCTGCAATTGCCCGGCTTCGTTCACCTGTTCGAACCAGCCGCCAGTGACCGAGGCCATTTGCCGCATCAAGGCGTGGTCAGCCTCACCGGACAGGGCGACGGCATACACGGTGACACCGGCCGCCCGCAGCCGCGGCAGCAGTTCCTCGACGATGCGGCGGCGGGAGGCGGCGTTTCGGGCCTGATCCTTGGCCACGTCCACCAGGCCGTCGGTGAGCAGGATCAGGCTGCGGCTGGCACCCGGGTCGGCGCTTTTCCAGTCCCAGGTGGCCCGGCGCAGAGCGTCTTCGATATTGGTGTAGAGGCCGTGGGAATGAATCTGGGCGGCGGCGTGGCGGGCACCGTCCTGCCAGGCGGAGGTGACCTCGCCGTGGGGCACGAGCATATTGACGTAGCGGCCGTAGGTCCACACTCCGGCCCGGGCCCCCATGGGCAACAGGCCCGTGAGCATGCGCAGGGCAGGGCGGCGGAGGTTGTCCGGATCATTCCATTTCATGCTGCCGGAAACATCGATGAGAATGCGGACATCGTTCACCGGCTCGGCGCACACCCAGGCGGGCACGCTCAGCATGACGCTGAGCGCAGCAATCAAAGCACCTGCACGCTGGCCTGACTCCATGACCGTCCCTGCATTGATAACACCTGAACGCCGGCAAACCTCCCGCGGCGAGCCTGTTCAGCCTATCGGCTGAAAAAGAGGGAGCTTTACTGAAACCGAGCCGGTGGGGACGGGAGAAAAAAACCGGCCGCTGAGCGGCCGGTCACAAGGAAGCATGGAGGAGAAACAGCGCAGGGAATCACGCCATGTCTTCGTAATAAGACACGATTTGCCCGACTTCTTTCCTGGAACCCAAAATAACGGACACTCGGTCGTGCAGCCCTTGCGGCTGCACGTCCATGATGCGCTGCTCACCGGTGGAACTCATGCCGCCGGCCTGCTCGATGATAAACGACATGGGGTTGGCTTCATACATCAGGCGCAGACGGCCGGGTTTGGAGGGATCTTTGTTGTCGCGGGGGTACATGAAAATCCCGCCGCGGGACAGGATGCGGTGCACTTCCGCCACCATGGAAGCCACCCAGCGCATGTTGAAATTCTTGCCTCGCGGCCCTTCCGCACCTGCCAGGCACTCGTCGATATAGCGCCTGACCGGTGGCGTCCAAAAGCGGCTGTTGGAGCAATTGATGGCGAATTCGGCGGTATCTTCCGGAATACGCATATTGGGATGGGTGAGCAGATACTCGCCGATATCCCGGTCCAGGGTGAAGCCGTTGACGCCGTTGCCGGTGGTGAGCACCAGCATGGTGGCCGGGCCGTAAAGGGCATAGCCGGCACAGATTTGTTTCGTGCCGGGCTGAAGGAAATCTTCGGTTTTCACCTCGCCGGAACCGTTGGGGGCCTTGAGAACGGAAAAGATGGTGCCCACGGAGATGTTGACGTCGATATTGGACGAGCCGTCCAGGGGATCAAACACCAGCAGATAGTCACCCTTGGGGTATTCGCCCGGAATGGGGTAGAACTCCTCCATCTCCTCCGAGGCCATGGCGGCCAGGTAACCCCCCCCCTGGGTGCCTTCAATTAACATCTCGTTGGAAATGATGTCCAGTTTCTTTTGGGTCTCACCCTGCACGTTTTCACTGCCGGCGGTGCCCAACACACCCGCCAGGGCGCCTTTGTTGACGGCATTGGAAATGACCTTGGTGGCCACCACCACATCGTGCAGCAAATGTACGAAATCGGCGTCCAGGGCGCTGTTGCGCTGTTGTTCTTCGGTGATGAATTGGGTAAGCGTCTTACCTAGGCTCATGACAAAGTCCTTGAGTTGATATGAAAAAACCGGTGCCGAACCCGACGGCCACAGGGGCGCGGGCAAAATCTGACAATAGCGGACAGGTGGCCGGGCCCCGCGTCGCCGCGGTATTATACCCGCCGCGTGCGGGTTTTCACGCCTTCGCACGGGTTTGACATGAGCGGCCGCCGCGCCGCCGCCAGCCTGGACGGATCACAGCATTTCAGGGCCAACGCATACCATCCCCACCGCCCGCCACCGGGCCGTGACCTGGCGCGGCATCCTCGGCGTGCTGATTTTTGCCGCCTTCGTGGCGTTCATTGAAGTCTATCTCGGCTGGGGCGCATTGCTGGCGCCCTGGGCCGCGCTGCCGCCGGCGGCCCTGGTGGCAGCGGCGCTGCTCACCCTGGCCAGCTACGGCCTGCGGGCGCTGCGCTTTTACGACTATTTCGCCGCCGACATGAGCGGCCGCGGCGGCGCCTGCGTGAAGCTGATGCTGCAACACAATCTGTGGAACAATCTTTTACCCATGCGCACCGGCGAGTTCAGCTTTCCATGGCTGATGTCCCGCTATTTCGCCGTGCCCGTGGCCCGCTCGCTCCCCGCCCTGGCCTGGTTTCGCGTGCTGGATCTGCACGCCCTGGGCCTGGCGGCGCTGGCGGGAGCGGCCTGGCTGGACGGGGCAGGGTGGCTGGCGGTCTTGGCGGCCTGGCTCCCCCTGCCCGGGCTGCTCAGCCGCGCTGCCGGGCTGCTGCGCCGCCGGCTGGGCGAAAGGACAGGCCGGCTTGCCCCCTTGCTGGACAAATTGCTGGCGGGCCTGCCCCGGACCCGGCGGGCGTTGTGGCGCTCTGTGCTGTGGACTTATGTCAACTGGCTGGTGAAACTGGCGGCTTTTGCCTGGGTGT